>DASVMC010000040.1:0-3094 GCA_036384555.1 Niabella sp.
CACTGTTTATTATGATCTGGGTTGGAATAACAATACCATCCGCTTAAAAGATACAGCAATACATACTGTACGTATTCTGGTTAGTGATACACGGGGTAATACCGCTGTACTTTCCTTCCGGTTAAAGAATAATGGTGCCGCTCCTCCTGTCGCAAAATCCTATGACTGGCTGCCCAACCGGCTGAACCGTATTTTTAAAGAAGATTTTGAGGCGTATGTGCCTATGTTTGCGCTGTATGATAAAATGAATTCCGGCTATTCAAAGTATCCTTCTTCAGGGGGCAGCAGCATTTCTGCAAAACATAAACTGGGGGAGGCATATATACCCGTCCATAGTGATTTTGAAGTGCGTATAAAACCCGAAAAAACAATATCTTCAGAAGACAGGGATAAAATAGTTATCAAAAGAACAGCCGGCAGCAGCACTTCTGTAAAAAAAGCAGTATGGTACGGGAATTGGATGACTGCTCCTTTCAGGGATTTTGGAACCTATGAAGCGTTTATTGACAATACGCCGCCGGCAGTTAATGATCCGGTTAACTTAAGTCATGCATCCCGGATTGCGCTGACACCGCACGATAATTCCGGCATAGCTGATTTCCGTGCCGAGATAGACGGCAAATGGATCCGCTTTACAAATGACAAGGGAAAAACGTACCTTTATTCTTTTGATGAAAAAGTACAGACAGGTGAACATACGCTTAAGGTAACGGTTACGGATATTGCAGGAAATAAAACAGTAAAAAGCTGGAGGTTCACAAGAGGGGAAGCGCTTAAAGGAAGAGAGCCGGTACAAAAAAAGAACAATAATTCAAAGCATAACGTATCTGGTTCCCGTAAACAAAGCAACCATACAACAAGTTCTTCTAAATCAAAAAACGGATCGAAGCATTCTGCTGGAAAAAAAGCTGCTGTAAAACAAGCCCATACAGGCAGCAAAAAGAAAAAATAAATTGACGAAACTCTTTAAACTATGGCAACTCATTTGAAAGAAGGAGATAAGGCTCCTGTATTTAGCGGTGTGGATCAGAACGGTAACAAGATATCCCTGAAGGATTTTAAGGGTCAGAAGGTCGTACTTTATTTTTACCCGGAAGACGGAACGCCTACCTGCACCATACAGTCCTGTAACCTGCGTGATCATTATGCGTTGCTGAAAAAAGAAGGATTAGTTATTATAGGTATTAGCCCCGATGAGGTAGCTAAACACAAAAAGTTTGAACAAAAATTTTCTCTTCCTTTTTCGCTGATCGCCGATCCTAAGCATGCCATCATAGATAAGTATGGCGTATGGGGCGAAAAACAGCTGTTCGGTCATAAATATATGGGCCTGCACAGGACCACTTTTGTGATTGATGAAAACGGAGTGCTTCAAAAGATCTTCTTAAAACCCAAAAGCGCCAAACACGCGGAAGAAATTATAAAAAGCCTGAAAGGATAAAGTATCTTTAAAAGAAAGAGTATGCGGAGCTATAAAAGCTTTGTGCCCTCATAATTATCTTTTAACAAAATTCCATATTGATTGCCTTAATGAACAAGGGCTCTTCCGGTTCCCAATGGCTGGCAGCATCAATACGAAAAGCTTCCACGCTGATATTTCTGGAACCGGTAAGAATATATTTTCTGGTATAAAATGTTTTTGTATAAGCCGGGCCCGTTCGTTTACAATGCCTTCCATTCCTGGAATTTACAACTTTTCTTAAAGAAGGTTCTTCTGTATTTTTGAAGAACGCTCCTGTTTCATGAACTATTTTTACATAAAAGAAAATGCATTCATTGCCCGCATAGCTGCAGGAAAGCTAAGATCAAAAGCTGTGGCTATGGTAATTGGTCACACCGTTTATTTGCATGGTATTACTAAAGAAGCGTTCCTGGCAAATGAAAGCTGGGTGCGGCATGAATTAAAGCATGTGGAGCAATATCAACGGTATGGAATGCTGCTTTTTTTGTACAAATACCTGATACAGACTATAAAATACGGGTATTATAACTGCCCTATAGAAAAAGAAGCACGGGCGGCGGAAAAGGATCCAGAGATCCTTGTGAAATTTGAGCTGAAGATCCCCGGTGAGGCCTTAAGTTAAGCCCCGGAGCTTGGTAGCGCTCAGCACAACGATAACCGGTTTGAGCATACGATAATGCAGGCCCGGTTAAATTGCAAAAAGTTCCTGATAGAATAAGATCACTCCCGTTTTACGTTCAGAATTTGTTTTTCATCAAACAGAGCCTGTAACCGGCTCCTGGAAAATGCGCTTTTTTCAGATCCGTAATCGGTTCCATGTTTCCGCCTGAGTTTATATAAGGCGGATGACCGGTCAGCAAAATAAGTATTGGATACCACTTCCACCGAATCTGCAGTAACCCCGGTTACTTTGTACAGGGTAAATTTATTACTGCTCTCCTTTACTTCATACACATCCCCTACCCTCGGGTCTTTAATAAAAAGCCGGTTGTTTTTTGAGCTGGTATACCCGGTATACATAACAAAAAGGGCAAATACCCCCACTAACAAAAGTCCTGTATAATACTGCAACGGGGTCCTCACCTTTTGTTTTTCGGTATAATAAGTGGCCCTTAGTCCCGCAGGGAGCTGATTTTCGTACAGCACTTCTTTACAGTGCGTACACTGTGTAACGCCTTTTTTGCTGGTCGGAAAGATCGGGATCCAGAAAATATGAAAATAACGGACTACAAAGCGCAGATAAACGGCGCTTTTTGTACCACAATGCCCGCAATCCAATGGAGCTGCATTTGTTTTAAGAACTTTCCCCCTGGTGCCAAAGATGATCATAAGATTAGGTTTTAGTAAAAAATGGTCCTGCTGCTATCGCAACCGCTAAGCTAAAGGATCCACTTAATTTCTCCAAAATCAAAGTAATTGGTTTTTTCGGTTTGAACAACCAGCTGGCCCTTTCCGGTCACTTCCAGCACCGTGCCTGTTTTTAGCCCCTGGCCTTCCTCAAAATTAATCCGTTCATTTTTCCGGAAAAGATGATCATTATATTCGTCCAGATACATACGGGCGCACTGTTCCACATCCGGTTCCAGCGCTTCCAGGGCTTTGAAGATCCGCCCGGCCAGTTCGGTAGCCAGT
>DASVMC010000041.1:0-2918 GCA_036384555.1 Niabella sp.
TATTGGGCTGAAGGCAAAACGGGACTGTAAGAGCAATGGGAACAAGGTGGGAGCAAAAAATTTATTTTTTACTGGAATGGGCTATAAATAGAGGTCATTCAAATGCCATGCACCTGTCTGCCGAAGGAGGCACGAATAAACGTCAAATGGCGCTATCAGGCCCATTTTAAAAGAAAAAACGTATTTTATTCATTCGTGTCCCGACTATCGGAATGGTAAAATGGTTTACAGATTTATGCGTTTGCCCTGGCAACGGAAAAGCAAATGACCGGTTTGTACGTAAAACATTTTAGCTTTGCGGAAAATAGTTAAGTTATTAAAACCTGCGACGTATGTTATCTATGAAGAATGGCCTCTTTATTTTTCTTTTACTGCTCATTTCCCCATTTAGTGCTGCCCAGGCCTTTGACCGGGCGCTGGAACTGGAGGTCAGGCACACCAGGGACACATTAATGCAGCTTGTCCGCCGGTTAGCAGGCCGGATATCGGATAGTACGCTTTCCCAGGAGCAGCAGATCCATTTATTTGATCCTGTATTGAATTATTTCCGTAAAACACTGCCTGCTGCTCAGAAACTACGTAAACAATACCTGGAAGAAATACCGGCCCCGCCCGCGATGCTTGCAGGGCTTCACTTTCAGCATTTGCCGGATACGGGTTCGTTTACCAAAACCTTTTACGATTCCCGGTACACCGCGGTTTCGCTCATGAATCGCTATAAACCGATGGAAATAGCCAACGTTATCAACGGGCATTTACAGCCTTTCTTCTACCAGGAGTGGAGCATCAGCGTCCGGGAAGCCAGTATCAGCTCTACTTTCGGAGGGCAGGTCTTTGCAAAAAAACTTACAGGAACGCAGTGGCAGCTCTGGCTGGCCAACAGGTCCTATGTGCTCCGGTTTACTTTCGATCTTACTAGTTCAAACATTAAAGACCTGGAATTCACCCGGTTTAACGATCCTGAATACCTGAAAATGCAGTTACCCTTCCAGCTGTATACACCTCAATTTGAAATAGACAGGCTGTTCCTGGCCATGAACAAAATCCGCTGGGATGCTTACTCAACCGATCTTTTAAGGGATACACCGACCGATAGCTGGCTGGACACCATAAACCAACGGTTAAGAGCCTATTGTAACCAAAACCAGGAGCGCTTCCGTGCAGTACGTGAACAATTGCTTAAAGAGCTCAGCAAAACCGGTCAACCGGATACTGCTGCCTGGAACGAAATAACAGATCTGCTGCCTGAAGAAAAAGAAACATTCTATAAAATGCTGGAACCCTATTTTATTTATCCTGATGAGGTGGCCTATTACCTGTTCTCCGCATCCCATACAATACCTCCGTTTAATGAAAGTCTGACAGAAATAGGACAAAACGCTATGATCGGATTTACCAATAGTGTCATCAGCAACGACGGGCAGGATGTATGGAATATCCGATCTGAATCCTATTCCATCGCATTTGAATATACCTGGAATATACGGACAGGAGCAATATCCGGATTAAGGCTGTTTAAACAAAGGATTTAGCTGCAAAAACAGCTTGCTTGAGGAACCATTTCTATATAAAAAAACGGCGGTCTGAAGTCCCTTAGCGGCGGTTTTAAATAACTTTAAGTGTACCCCAGGTTTTATTTATTCGGAAGTACAAACCCCTTTTGAATTTTGTATAACTGCTGCCAGACAGAATGCGTCTTTCTTTGTGGCGATGCTATAAATACGAGATAGGTCTTTTTTGCAGGAATTGAACCCAGCACTTTGATCTCAGCATTCAACGTAAGGAGTGCCCCATCTGCAAAAACCCCAAACACTTTAAGCGTAGCATTATAAACGGCAGGACTCTTTTCTTCTATAGAAACGGTTATTTGCGAAGTATCTATTGAAAGATTGCGTTGTTTAGCGGTGCTGGCGCATAACCCTTTAAAGTATAGGAGTAAATAATTTTTTATTTCGCGCTGTGTAATAGCAGTAGTGTTATTAAGCTGTGCAACAAATGCATAACTGAAATAATCCGATGAATCCTTATGAAACATACCCGGTGAAAAGCGCAATTCTTCCACGCCACTGTAAGGAAAACCGGCAGCAAAAACAGGAGGCAACGCAAAGCGCTCAAATTGCCAGGATGCAGGTTCTTTTAATAATTCGGGTTTTTCATTTTGTGCATTCCCCTTAAATGCGAACAGAATCAAACAGATAAACATTGTAATTATAGTTTTCATTTGTACTGTTTTTTAACGTATCAAGCATTCATTCCGTTCTTAAACTCTTTACCGGATTAGCCGTAGCTGCTTTTACAGCCTGAAAGCTTACCGTTATTAATGCAATCAGCAAAGCAAGAGCGCCGGTAACTGCAAATACCTGCCAATCCATATCAATTCTGTAGGCAAAGCCTTCCAACCATTTATTCATGGCAAACCAGGCAACAGGAAAAGCAATAAGGAAGGATATAAAAACGAGTTTCATAAAATCTTTTGTAAGTAACCCTACAATACCCGTTTCACTGGCACCCAATACTTTTCTTACTCCTATTTCTTTTCTGCGTTGCCGGGCAGCAAAAGTGGCAAGACCAAACAGACCAAGGCAGGAAATAATGATTGATAACACGGAAAAAATATTAAAAAGCCGTTCCATCCGCTGTTCAATAATATACAGCCGGGAAAGATCATCATTCACAAATCCGTAGGTAAAAGGATAATCACCATAAACACTGTGAACGCTTTTTTGTAATAAAGTAATAACTTTCTGAACAGTAGCGGGCGTTGTTCTCATTACAATATAACCACCGGCGAAATTGGTTTTCATTATCAGTGGGCCTATGGGCTGCTGCACAGGCTTAAAGTTGAAATCTTTCACTACGCCGATGATCGGCACTTTCTTGTCCTCCAGCGATATGGAAATCATTTTACCGATTGCATT
>DASVMC010000042.1:0-5788 GCA_036384555.1 Niabella sp.
AATCGTCAAAGAGCACAAACAGGGTTCTGATCCGGTGTGCTGCTGCTATTGCCAGGTATTGATCAATACGCTTTTTAAATCCGTTCCTGTCTGTTTCCCATGCTTTATGATGGAGGTATACCCGCACACAATTCATGCCCAGTGCCGCCGCCCAGCCCAACTCCCTGTCGATCGTGTTGGGGTCAAAGGTTTCAGCCTGCCACATCTCTAACTGGTTGATGGCGGTGCTGGGTATAAAATTAACGCCCCGGATCCATTCCTGTTGCCCGTACCATTCCCGGGCACGCTGCTGCGTCCATACTCCGGTCTTAACCGGTGCTTTGTTACCGGTTGAAATTTTATTACTGCACTTTGTAAATAGCAATAGCCCTATCACGGGAATCAATACATATCGTCTTTTCCATTTCATATTTATCTGTTTATTTTTCTGTTCTCCGCACTAACCCCGGATCCTTTTCCGGTTATTTCTTTTTCCAGGTATAAATAATACAATTTCCGGGATCAACCGTCAGCTTTGTATCTGTGGCTGGCACAGGTATTCCCTCTTTGCTGAGGCGGCTTACCGATGCTTCCGTGTCTATGGTCAATTTCATGGGATTGCGGTAGTCTTTATTGACAATGACCAGGTAGGACTGTCCTTTATTTTCTAATAAAGACACTACTGCACCGGTTCCTTCTGTTGATAGTGATCTGATTGCATCGGGCAGTTTTCCCAGTGCACGCGTGCCTTCCGGTAATACCGGGCCTGTATGCCAGACATCCGTTACGGTAGCACCCAAAAATACCGGGGTTAACTTTTGCACTTCCTGATTCACGGTCTTTACCCGGTCATAAACTTCCGTTTCATTATCAATATAAATACCATGAAATGTAAAATACTGGATTGCCTGTGCCCCATATGCCAGGTTACTAAAGACCTGTAGCCGCAGCTCTGGCAGGGTAGGGACCTGATAAAAGTAAGACGCATCCAGGCGATGCGATAGTGCCAGGGCAAAAGCCCAAAATGGGATCTTGTGTTTCTTTGCCGCTGCTGCAATTTCTTCCAGATTGCGATACCAATCCGGACGGAGTATACTCGGATTGCCATCTATAGAAACAATAGGATAGTTGTCAAATGATAAAAAGGGCACAGGCGCTTTCTCCAGGAAAAGAGCTACATTGCTGCTATATTGCTCTTTTCCCCAGGCCCAGTTGGGATAAAGATTGATATAACAGGGATGATAATTATCCAGGCTCTGAATTTGCTGTACTTTAAGTCCCAGCTGTTCCAGCTCTCCTGTTTCAGGTTCGTCTGCCAGGTGATATCCATATAATGCGGGATGGTTCATGAGGGCGGGCACTGTCTGCCCCGGCTCGGCAGTTAACCCGGGACAGGATGTTATTATTTTTACGCCCGCCCGTTCGGCGGCATCCAGTACATTCTTTACGATCTCCACATTGTCATACCAACCAAGATAGGTATTGATCCCCGCATTTTTCATCTTTATAAACTTGTTGTATGCATTTTCCGGTTCAATCCCGGTCCAGGCAATGATCGGGAATTCGTTTGCGGATGTGGCAGCGTAGGGCTCCCCCTGTTGCACCTGCAGCGTTTGCGCGCTTATTCCCTTACCGGTTAATTTGAAGGTTGCTAACCGGCCTTTGCCGGTATTGGCGGTTACACTGACGCTGATCTTGTCGTCGCGGGCACCCTGGGCAGGAGTAATGGTACACCAGGATTGCACGTCATCGTTGCTGATCTTCCATTCGGTGTTTGAATGAATAGTATATTCCCTGACAGAAGCAATATTGTCCAGATTAAAACTACCTGTATAATCCTGGATGGAAAAATGTGCTTTCATAGGTTCCGGTGTGCAGGATAATAGTAAGACGAACCAAATAGAGAGCAAAGCATTTATTTTCATGTTGTGCTATTTATATAATGAAATGTTTAATTTACCGGAACGGCGGTGATCACTTCCGAGCCCTTATCAATAGAGATGCGGTACACACCTGGTTTGAAATCTGGACCAGGTATGATATCGCCGGCATCATTCTTAGTGATGTAGTTGTCCGACTCAAGACGGTATTTATTTTTGGTGTCTTCCTCCTGGGCCCATCCGTAACCCCTGTAAAATTTGAAGCCCATAGTATTGTCCAGGTATAATATCGCTTCAAATGTGCTGGCACCGGTTTTTCTGAAAAGAAACCATTGATGCGGGAAACTGAAGTTCCAGGCAAGTGTGGCAGCATAAGGCTGCCGGGGGAATCCTGCCCCGGTGCCAACAATATACATTACCTCCGGATAAAATACATCGCGCGGGCGTTCCAGGTAAAGGAATTTATTATTCAGGTTGTATTTTAAATTATACAACGCTGCCGGGCCCATAAACTTGGCCTTTGTTCCGGAAAGCTTTTTAAAAAACTCCGGACGCAATACGTTGATGACATCAGTACCCATTCCCGTAAAATTGATTTTTGCATAGGGCACCAGCTCTTTATCCAATTGGGTGTAATCTCCACCAATGCTAAAGAAGTCAGCCGTATTTACATCAATGGTTAAAGTGAGGGTAGGCTCTACTTTAAAATCGAGCATATCAAAAGAAATCGTTTCGATAGTATAGTTTCCCACAGAGGGCACCGGTATAAGTTCGGAAGACGCGTCATTCACAACGCTGATCTTTCCATTGCTGTAGCCCCATACCAGTTCCGAATAATCGGGTGCATTGTTAAGCAGTTTTTCCGCGATCCTGAAGTGCGTGCCGATGCCTGCAAGGTCCGAAGCACCTGTCAGAAAGCCAAAGGCAGTTCCCTGACTTTTGATCAGCTCAAATGATTTTCCATTGTTGTCTATAAGGTATAATTTATCCGGTGTCTCAGGCCGTATTACGGCTACACTGGCAGCAGGATCTAAAGTAAGTTCGCTGGTTGTTTTGGCCAGTGCATTTGACACCCTGAGCTTTACCGTCAGCGTACCATTTTCAAACCCGGCAACAAAGGGAAGAGTAACCTTTTTTTCGATTTTCGCCGAGCGTCCCTGTAAGGCCTCTGAAATATTCAGGATCTCTGCATCATTCATTGTTATCAGCAGCTGACAGGAGACCAGGTCGTTATTTTCATCACTAACATCCGCGGAGAACTGAACAACGTCACCTGCATGTACCGTTGTTGCCCCGTTGATACCGCGCAATACTGCATTTTCAATTTTGGGTTTTGAAACGGTAGGTCATTCGGGCCATTCCGGTCTGAGTACATCTTTGGTGGAACAGGAAGCCAGCACAAGGAGCACCAGGCAATAAATCATTTTATTCATTGGTAAAAATTTAAAGTTCGTTAATGAGCTGCGGCCAGATCCACTCGCCACCCGTCACGTTCAAATGTTTGGGCCAGTGTTTTGCCGTAGGATTCTGCAGCCTGTTGAACAGCATAATTAGGCAGTGGGAAATACTGATGCGTGGGAATGGCTCCTTTAACCTGAAAGGTCCGCTGTGCAAACCGGTTAAAACGGATCAGGTCGATCTTGCGTACGCCTTCATAGAGCAACTCATGTCCGCGCTCTGTCAGCAAAGCATCAAGAAAAGCAGCAGCACTGCCCGTTGCAGATGCCGGAAGATCATCCAGGCCTGCACGGTTGCGTACTTCATTTACCGCAGCAACGGCTGCTGCGGAAGGAGCTGCTTCTGAAATCCGTACATCCGCTTCTGCATACATCAGTAAGACATCGGCCCAGCGAGCCAGGGGAATATCAGTTCCCTGGAAAGGGGTTGCTGTTTCAACGGGATATTTATTGATTATAAAGCCATCCCACAGGGGATTATTCCGGTCGATCCATTGGCCCGCGGTCGTATAGTACTTTGTAAGGATCACGTTTCGTCGTTTATCCTTTGCTTCATAGGTATCATAAAACTTTGGAGAAACATTAAATGTCTGCCCCCAGCCGGCGCCCTGCAGGTAGAAAGGAGTGGGTTCGCCCTTATCATCTACGCGGGCAGCATTATCCGGTACTGCTAGCATCATAAAGGGATTAAAATTGCCGGACTTATTACTTCCGTCCGCATTTTCATCTGCACTCACTGCCATAATGATCTCCTTATTAAAGTTATTGGCATTTTTAAACAGGTCTGCATACGCGTTTTCGCCTGTGGTGAAGAGACCGTATTTCCCTTTTAGCTCATCGTACATGCTGATCGCTTTCTGATAATAACCCTGAACGTGATATCCTTCGTTCAGACAATGCCGCATGATGCAGACTCTTGCATAGTCCTTATTATAACGTCCCTGTTGTGGTTGTGATTCCGCAATATTGTCGTAAGCATATTGGAAATCGTCCATGATCCAGTTAGTCATTTGATCCAGTGTAGGACGTTCCAGGTTTTCCAGGGCTGCCGGATTGGTAACGTCATTGGGATTGATGATCACCGGCACCGGTCCGTATAAATGCAGTAGATAATAGAGCATCAGCCCCCGGCATAAACGGGCTTCCGCTATAAATTCTTTCTTTCTGGCCTCTGTAATATTCTCGGCCGGGGCTCGCTCCAGCGTACCTATGATATTGGTGAAATAGGTGACCTCTGCCAGCTTGGGAAAGTGGTTGGGCCGGGCATCATCCAAAGGAGTACGGACATAATAAATGCATTGGCTGAAGTCTGCCTTGGAAAGGCGCGTATATTCACCTCCCCAGCCGTTGTTCCAGATGGCCATTTCATCTGTAGGGTAATCAAACAGTTTTAGTACGCCACCCGCCGGTATATACCAGCTATGCTGGTTCCCTGACGTGCCGGCTCCCAGGTAATAGGTCCAGGTGGTGGTAAAAGGCATATAACAGGTCATCATGAACGATTCAAATTCGGCCTCTTTTTTTGGATAATTGGATACATTCAGTGTGCCATATAATTTGGGATCAAAATTGCGTTCGCAGCCGTAAGCCAGAAAGGCAACTGTAATTATGCTGATTAACTTGCGGATCATTTTTCTGATATTAATGTGTTAAAAACGGATCATTGTTCCAAAAGAGAACGTACGGATCATTGGGTATTCTGCAGCAGAAATACTGTTATAGCCCGTATAATAGCCACCGGTTTCCGCTTCAGGATCCACGCCAACAAAATTGGTAAATGTGAAAGGGTTCTGACAATCTACGTAAACCCTGATATGCTGGATGTATTTTCCCAAACGGCTGAGCCGGGTGCCGGCTATATTGTAGCCCAGTGTGATGTTGCGGACACGAACAAAGGAGGCATCCTGAAAGTCATCGATATATCCGACATCGCCCGGCAGCGGTACGGCTTTGGTAGAGGCAATTCCCCGGCGGCTGCCATCGGGGTTGGTTTGGGAGTTCCAGATCTCAAAAGCATACTGGTTCGTATTTTTAGGACCGGTATAATATAAATCTCCCACAGAGGCCCAGCTATACGCATAGTTGCGTTTCCATTGACCAGACTGGCCATACAGAAAAACATCCAGGTCAATATTTTTATAGGCAAATGTATTGCCCAGGCCAAGATTGATTTTGGGAAGTGTGTTCCTTAATTTTATATCATCAACTGTTATCTGGTTGTCTCCGTTCTGGTCTTTAATGATCGGGTATCCCGGTTTTTGTGCATCCGGCGAAAGTGATTGCTGCGAGGCCGGCATATCGCTTCTGTCCAGGTTGATGATACCAGCGGTTTCATAGTAATAAATGGCATTCATGGGCTCATAAAAGCGTGCCCGGTATTCTTCGTAATAATGATTAGGTTCGCGTTGGATCCATACTGCATTATAATGTGACAGGGTGAGGAGCGATTTCCATTCGAATCCGGATGCAGAT
>DASVMC010000043.1:0-1854 GCA_036384555.1 Niabella sp.
AAGTATACTTTTATGCAGCGTTGGATTACAGAAACCCTTGAAAAAGTGGATGAAGTGGATGCTGACAAGTTTTCCGGAGGCATTTCTTATTTGTTGCTCAGCCTTATTTACCGGATCGATTTTCTGATCATACCGGAAGGACAGCTGCTGAACCAGCTGGAAAAAATAGGCGGTATCTATTTTAAAAAAGATGAACGCTCTGTTGTTGATAAAAACAGGGACATGATCGAAGCGTTTCGCGAATTAAAAGCAAAATCAAAGGAAGAAGTATTTAAAAATCTCTTCCGTTCTAAATACACCTTTTCCATTGTAACCCCGCAGGTGCATAAAGTACTGGCAGACGCCATTCATGAAGCGGATGAAAACATGCTCTGGTACAGGGATAACCGGTATGAGTATTTTGCCAATAAGCTGATGGAATATGGGTTGACCTATTGCCAGTATTCTTACAGCCTGCCCAAACCTATTACATTACTGATCCAGCTTTTTATGCAGGTTAATTATGCTGATTATTTTAAAGCATTAGGCTACAATGAGGCGCTTTATGACCCAGCTGCCAACCGCTTCAGGGAGGAAGCCATCATCAGGCACCTGCGCACAGTAGAAAATCAATGGAAAGAACGCTATCCTTATATGAGCTTCCGCACAGAAACAGTAAACTTTACCAATCTTTTATCCTTCAATTATAGCTTTACCAGCCTGATTGAAAAATTAAATATGGATATTCCCGCTTAATTCAACCGCACGTTAACAATTATGAACGCACAGGAGATTATTAATAACTATCAGCGTGCCGTTATTCAGATAGCTACCCAAACGGGTACCGGCACCGGTTTTTACCTTATAGATTATGACATGATCATTACCAATAATCATGTGATCAATAATACCCCGGAAGTGACCATACAGGGAAAGGTCTTCGATAAGCAGCTTACAAAAGTACTGTATACCGATCCCAAGCACGACCTTGCTTTCTTACAGGCGCCCGCCGGCACCGAACTGGCAGCAATACATATCGGCAGTTACGAGGCCATGAAGGACGGGGATAATGTTATTGCAATCGGCCACCCTTATAATTTGAGCTATTCTGCCACCCAGGGGGTTATATCAAAAGTAGACCGTATCCGAGACGGCTTAAAATACATCCAGATAGACGCGGCTATTAATCCCGGAAACAGTGGTGGTCCGTTGGTTGATTATACCGGTAGTGTGATCGGTGTCAATTCCTTTATTATAAAAGGCGGGGATAACCTGGGCTTTGCGCTGCCTGCAAGTTATTTAAAAGAGGCAATTGATCTTTATATGCCCTGCAAGGGACAGGAAGCCGTACGTTGTGCCAGCTGCGACTCCCTGGTAACCGCTGCCAATATTGATAATAATAAATATTGTCCCAATTGCGGATCGGAAGTAAAGCTGTTACAGATCCCCGAAAAGGAGGCAGAACTGATGGGTGTGGCAAAATTAATTGAAGACATTTTAAAAGAACTGGGAAAAGATGTACGGCTGGCGCGGGACGGCGCCAATCAATGGAGCGTGAAAGAAGGTTCAGCAAAAATTAACATCAGCTATAACCCGGATAATTTCTTTATAGCCGGCGACGCTTATTTGTGCCAGATGCCACCGGAACCTGCCAGGATCAAACCCCTCTACCAGTTCCTGCTACAGGAAAATAACAAACCCACGGGATTGGTTTTGAGCTGCCAGAAAAATAATATCGTATTGAGCCGGTTATTGTATGATCTGGACATGACAAAAGAATCCGGCGTGCAGGAATTTAAGGCCCTTTTTCAGCAGGCTGATCATTATGATGATTATCTGAAAAATGAGTTCGGCTGTACCTCCCGGCTGGAAGAG
>DASVMC010000044.1:0-6507 GCA_036384555.1 Niabella sp.
ATATGCTATGAATGTGGCTTTAATAATGTTGCCAATTTTTACCGGCACTTCAAAAAATTAATGGGAATGACGCCGGTTGAATATAAAAAGAAGTATTCAACAGAGGTTGCTGCGTAAGTATCCGGATCCATCCTTTACAGGCACCCTATGCGTTAATCGCAAACCGGTATTTGTCTCCGCGGTAATAGGAGCGCTCCAGTTCAACAACCTTATGGCCGGCTGTAAGTACCGCGCTGTCCAAAACGAATACCGGTATAAGAACAGCAGATTCAAAATTGTTTTCCTGGTCGGCTGGCTCAAAGATATCCGTTCCTAAGGTCTGCGTGATGTGCAGCTCGCCAAGCTGGTATCTTTGTTCATAAATTTTATAGTAGGAGATATCCGTAGGTAATACATTGATCTTGGGGCAAAGCGCCAGCGATATATACTTTGTTTCATCTTTCATAACAATGTCATTGGCACACCGCAGCTGGCGTACCAGCAATGCCGGCCCTTCTATGATATAATGTTTGCCGTTTATTTCAGAAGAGATGCCGTCATTTAATATTGTTTTTTCAAGTATGATATTCCTGGGCTCCAATCCTTCGGCTTTTAATTTTTCATGAAAGCCGATGCGCGTATCACCGATGGAACCAAGTGTCCGCAATAAATGCCGGTCCTGCGTCCGGTTTAAAACAAAAGTGCCTTTCCCTTTTATACGCCGGGCCCAGCCTTTTGTTTCAATTTCAAGCAGCGCCTTCCGGGCGGTTGTATTGCTCACCCGGTAGTGACTGATAATCTCGTTTTCAGAGGGAACCTTATCTCCGGGTAAATAATCACCCGCTTCAATTTTCTGGATAATGTCCTGGCTTATTTTTAAGAATTTGTGTTTGTCTTCTGCTTTCATAAATTTAACGCACTAAGTATGAACCCGTTTATCCGATTCTTCGTATTTTGGCTGGTCCCTGTTTCAGCAGGGGGCCGGGAACAAATTTACTACATTTAGAACGTCCGTGTTAAGAAATCCTGATAAAATGAGCCCGCGCATAATATTATTTTGTTTTTGTAAAAGATTATTCTATTTTTGGTTCACGATTACTTAGTGCGTTAGCTTATATGAAAAAAGTTAAACTTAAATGGATTGTTGCGGCACTGTTGTTTATTGCTACAGGGCTTAGCTTCCTTGACAGGCAAGTCCTTTCTGTAGCGATCATCCGGATACAAAAAGAGCTGCATATAACAGATGTTCAATACGGGTGGATCAACACTTCCTTCCTGGTGGGATATGCTTTTATGTTTACGGTGGGCGGCTGGCTGATTGACCGGTATGGAGGAAGGAAGGGAATGGCCTGCTCCGTAGGCGTATGGTCAATTGCAAACCTGCTGCATGGAATTGTAACAGGATTTGGTCAGCTGGTATCCTTTCGGTTTTTGCTGGGTCTTGGAGAAGGCGGCTGCTTCCCCGGCGCTGCCAAGGCAGTGTCGGAATGGTTTGACAAAAAAGAAAGCGCCCTGGCCAATGGTATCGC
The DNA here is from genome assembly GCA_036384555.1 of Niabella sp. Taxonomy (GTDB): domain Bacteria; phylum Bacteroidota; class Bacteroidia; order Chitinophagales; family Chitinophagaceae; genus Niabella. Next base: position 1,509 of record DASVMC010000044.1, read on the forward strand.
CATCGGGGGATCTGCTGTGGGAGCCGTTATTGCGCCGCCGCTTACGATATGGATAGCCGGTAACCACGGGTGGCGCTGGAGTTTCGTATTACCCGGCCTTATCGGGTTGGTATGGGTGGTTAGCTGGTTATGCCTGCCAAAGAAAAAACAGGCGGCTGAAAAGAAACCATTGCACTCCCCGTCAACAACGGTCTCTTTTTCAGCAGTATTGCAGCAAAAACAGGTTTGGGTATTTGTGGCTATCCGCTTTTTACTGGATCCCGTACTGTATTTTCTCATGTTCTGGATCCCTAAATACCTTAGCTCTGAGAGAAACGTTGCTTTTGAACAGATCGGCCATCTTTTCTGGATCCCCTTCCTTGCACTGGGGATCTCCAATATTATGGGTGGCTGGCTTTCTGACCGGCTGATAGGGCAGTTGGGCTTTTCACTGAACAGATCGCGTAAAATGGTGATGGGCATTGCAGCCGTGCTGACCATGGTAGCGCCTTTGATTGCTTTTGTCTCTTCGGTACAGCTTGCCATAACCCTGATGGCTGTCATCCTGTTTGCACACGGATTCTGGATCACCAATTATATAACGGCTATATCAGATGTTTTTGGAAGGGCTGCTACATCAACGGTTGTTGGCCTTTCAGGAACGGCCGGCGCACTTTCCGCGTTGCTGGTAAATCCGCTTATCGGTAATGTCATTGCTACGGCTGGCTATACCCCGCTATGGATCTTATCGGGATTGATGTACCCACTGGGATTTGTGCTGCTCCTTGTACTGATTCCCCGCCTGTCGCCGGTAACATTTACATAAATGTAAAAAGCGGCAATAAAAAATTTTGCTTATTTAAACTTAGTGCGTTAAGAAATAAAAAGAAAACAGCTATATGGATACAAATCATCACAAACAACAGCCCCCTTTTTCGTTAAGTCATCGCCGGTCTCCTTCGCCCGCCCGCATCGGCGTATTCGGGGTTGCTTATTATAAATACTGGGCACAGTTTGAGGGATTGCTTGATGCGATGCAAAAGAAACAGCAGTTATTTATTGAAAAAATAAATGATCCATCCGTGGAAGTCATTGATTTTGGATTAATAGACAATGTGCAGAAAGCCTATGATCTGGTTCCGGAATTAAAAGCGGCCAACCTGGATCTTATTTTTTGTGATATGGTCACCTACGCTACTTCCAGCACTTTCGGGATCATAATTAAAAGCATCGATACGCCTGTTGTACTGGTTGCCTTACAACCCGATAAAGCCATGGATTATACCCGGGCCTCCACGTATATGCAACTGTATAACGATGATATCTGTTCGCTGCCTGAATTTGCCGGTGTAGCGGCCCGGATGGGAAAGCCTGTGCCGGAAATGATCATTGGCACGTTACAGGACGACGCTGCTGCGGATAAGAAGATCGCTGAATTTTGCCGTATTGCCAAAGTCTTGCATGACCTGAAAACTGCAAGAATCGGTCATATAGGACATCCGATAGAGGCCATGCTGGATATGCACACTGATGCTACAATGCTTACCGCTTTTTTTGGGGCGCATATTGTACAATGTGAGGCGCATGAGATCGTGTCAGGTTATGAAAATGCTGATGCTAACGCCGTCACAGCACTGAAAGAAGATATCCTCGGCTTTTTTGATACCCCCGGAACGTCTTCTGATCCTATTACCGAAAAACTTTCTGAAGCGGATCTGGATACGGCGGCGCGGGCTACGGTGGCATTGCAACAATTTGTGCAGGAAAAAGAGCTGGACGGACTGGCCTATTATTACGAGGGAACGGCGGACAGCCTGGAGCGCCTTGTAATGTCTAACCTGATTGTCGGGAATTCCCTGCTGACCTCGCGGGGATTCCCGATGTGTGGCGAAAGCGACCTGAAGACCTGTTTTGCTTTATTCATTATGGACCGGCTGGGAATAGGCGGCAGCTTTGCAGAATTTCATCCCGTGGATTTCCTGGAGGGCTTTGTACTGGTGGGGCATGATGGTCCGCATAATATTGCCATTGCAGATGGTAAACCCGTATTAAGAAGTCTGAAGAAATATCATGGCAAATATGGTTCAGGAGCAAGTGTGGAGTTTAAAATAAAGGAAGGTCCTATTACTATGCTCAGCATTAATTCCACGTACAATGGAAAACTCAAATTCATTATAGCGGAAGGCGCTTCTGTTGCCGGTCCTATACCACCTACCGGCAATACCAATACCCGTGGATTTTTTAAACCGGACGTACGCACATTTCTCTACCGCTGGATGAAAGAAGGACCTACCCATCATTTTGCCCTGGGAGTGGGGCATCATGCGTCAACGATCCGGAAAATAGGGCAATACCTGAACGTGGAAACGGTGCTGGTACAGACCGGGGATCAGTAAAACAGCTTTCAATCAATTATAAATACTCTAATTATTCCATTATGAAACAAGCAAGGTTTAGCAGCATGCTGCCAAAGAAATGGATACTACTGGTATGCAGCCTCGTTTCCTGTTGCCTTATTGCAACTGCCCAGGAGCGGATCGCGGTCCGGGGCAGGATAGTGAATGCGGCTACATCTGTTCCTGTACCGGGCGTCAGTATTATTGAAAAAGGTACCCATAACGGTGCGTCAAGCGATGCTGATGGCAATTTTGCGCTTACCGTGGCAGCAAATGCAACCCTAACGGTAACGTATGTCGGTTACCAATCACAGGAAGTAAAGGTTGAAAACCGTACCATGCTTTCCATTGCACTTACAGAAGCTATAAAAGGACTGGGTGAGATAGTGGTGGTCGGATATGGAACACAACGTAAAAAAGACCTTACGGGTGCGATTGCTAATCTGAGCGAGAAAGACCTGGTACCTATTCCTGCGGCCAACAGCTTCGACCAGATGATGCAGGGTAAAGTTGCCGGTGTGCAGATCACCCAAACGTCCGGTGCTCCTGGTGGAAACGTAAACGTACTGATACGCGGCGTTAACTCTATTACCGGAGGCAATCAGCCGCTGTATGTTGTGGACGGGTACGCCATTGGTACCAGCGGTGGAGGAAATGTAAGCAGCTATGCATCGGGGTCCTACTCTGTAGACGGCCTGATCGGGGCCAGTGGTATTAACCGGATCAACCCGCTAAGCACGATCAATCCTTCCGATATTGAATCGATACAGATATTAAAAGACGCTTCCGCAACGGCGATCTACGGTTCCAGAGGGGCCAATGGAGTTGTGATCATCAATACTAAAAGGGGGCGGAGCGGTAAAGCCAATATCAATTTTGAGCATTCTACCGGACTGCAGGAGGTACAAAAGAAACTGGACCTGCTGACACCAAGGGAATATGCTGAGTTCGTTGCGGAAGGCAGGGATAATGCCTGGGTTTTTCTGGGCGGAAAGGCATCTGACCCCAATAATGTAAGAGGCACCGGGCAATATGTAAAAGCTGCTTTCAGAAACCCTGAGCAATTTGCTGACCAGGGTTATGGAACAGACTGGCAGGACCTGATCTTCAGGAAAGCACTGGTGCAGAATTACCAGCTTTCGGCAGCCGGTAACAAAAACGGGGCGCAGTATTTTGTATCCGGTGGGTATATGGATCAGGACGGGATCATTATCGGATCCGATTTTAAAAAGTTCAACACCCGGGCCAACCTGGATGTGAGCCTGACCTCCAAACTGAAGCTGGGAGTATCCTTTGCAGGAACCTATTCTTATGGAGATTTTGCACGTGCAGAAGGGCATCTTCAATACCGGGGCCTGATTTCCGCTGCCACTGCCAGTGACCCTACCATACCGGTATATGATGCGAACGGCAATTATTATTCAGAATTTTCGGATCCGGAAGGCATACCGGTGGAACATGTGCTGCTGATCAATGATGAGTTCTCCGATAAAAGAAAAAATGCCAACCTGTTTACCAATAATTACCTGGAATATAAGATTGCGGATGGACTTACTTTTAAATCCTCCTTTGGGGTTAACTATTCCAGCAATCAGACACGCCTGTGGAAATCGTCAAAGATCGGCATTGCTACCAGCAGGACCGGCGCAGCCATAGCAGGGGTTACCCGCTATAATTCGCTTAACTGGCTAAATGAAAATACACTGAACTACAAAAAGCTCGTGAACGGTAAACATCGTTTTGATGCTTTGCTGGGGCTTTCTTCCCAGAAAAATTCAGATGATGTAGTGCAGGTGGGAGCTACTGATTTCCCTACCGATGATATACACCTGATAGCGGCAGGCATTGTTAGTGATGGTACTGATTATACAACAGAATGGTCCATGGTGTCCTGGTTTGCACGTTTGAATTATGCATTTGCTGATAAATACCTGGTAACAGGAACACTGCGCCGTGATGGAAGTTCCCGTTTTGGTGCAGATAATAAATGGGGCACCTTTCCTTCCGTTTCGGTTGCCTACCGCCTTTCCGAAGAAAATTTCCTGAAGCAGGTACCTGCTATTGATGAATTAAAGATCCGGGCCAGCTATGGCTTATCCGGCAACAACCTTATCGGTAATTATGCAAGTCTCGGGTTATTGGGCATTTCGTCTACGGTTTCAAACGGACAGGTTGTATCCGGTATCGTTCCGTCTTCACTGGCCAATGATCTTTTGCGCTGGGAAAAATCGCATCAGACCAATATAGGCCTTGATCTCAGCCTGTTTAATAGCCGGGTTTCCCTGACTGTTGATGCTTACCGGACGCTTAAAAAAGACCTGTTACTTGCTGTTTCCCTGCCTGCAGCATCCGGCTTTTCATCTTCCGTACAGAACATCGGAAAGCTGGAAAACAAAGGACTGGAGTTTACTTTGAATACGGATAATATCGCCGGTAAAAATTTTAAATGGAGCTCCAGCTTTAATATAAGTTTTAACAGGAACAAAGTGCTGGAATTAAATACAGAAAATTCAACCATCAGTACCTCCGCTTATCAGGTAGCACAGGTAGGCTATCCGATCGGCAGCTTCCGGCTGATGAAGATCCTGGGCATTTTCCAGACAGCAGAAGAAATAGCGAAAAGC
>DASVMC010000045.1:0-6529 GCA_036384555.1 Niabella sp.
GAGCCATCTTCATTAAATTGTATCGCAGTAACTGTGGTTTCATAGGCGATGGGTACACCTTTTGCCTCCAGACCGTCGGCCAGCGCTTTGTCAAAGTCGGCCCGGGTTACCTGGTAGGCATGATCCCACCCGTCTGTAAACTGATCAGAAAAAGAATAATCGCATACCACACCATCACGAACAAACTTGGCGCCTGTTTTTCGTTGGAACCCTACCTGTTTTATATTTTCCAGCAATGCTGCTTCTTCCAGGGCCTCCATACAACGGGGCAGAAGACTTTCACCGATGACAAAGCGCGGGAACTGCACTTTCTCTACTACGCTCACCTTATACCCTGCTTTATTTACAATGGCTCCTGCTACGGTTCCTGCCGGACCAGCGCCTATTACTAATACATCTGTTTTTTCAGTTTGCATACACTATTTTAATATTTAAAGTTCGGTGTTTTTTTATTGAGCCGGCTATAAATTACTATCACCTCTGTTGCGTCGCACTATTCAGCGGTGGTACTACTATTATGCCTTCGCATATAGCCGTACAGAATACTTTTATTTTCGCTTCTTACATTTCAGCAAAGTATGGCTTAAGCCAATGCCGTCAATCTGCTCTACTATTTCAAAACCGGCTTCTGCAACACATTTCTTGAATACCCGCGAATCATACATCTGGCTGTTACCGTTTGCAATAGCCGTAAAATAAACAGACAGTTGTTGTAAACAGAACGCTGCTGTTTCAAACCGCTGGATATCCCAGAATGCTTCCAGTATAAAGATCCAGCCGTTCTCATCAATACAATTATGACAGCGCTTTAAAATAGAAACAATTTCTTCCTCCGAGAAACAGTCCAGAAACTGGCTCATCCAAACCGCATCAAAACCTGTCGGGAAAGAAATAGATTCATCCAGGATATTGGCCGGGTAAAAATCTACCTTATCACTCAGGCCAAGCTCTTCGATCCGTTGTTTAGCCATGGCTGCCTGCCCCGGCAGATCCATAATGGTTACATGTATATTTTCTCCATAGGTGGCAGATGCAGAAGCCCATTTACCGGTATTACCGCCTATATCCAGTAATTTTTTAATCTGCTCTGCATACACCTGTTTAATGACCTCAGGAAAGGCGATATCAGAAAAAAAATGATCATATCCAAACCAGCTTTTTTGAATTGCCGCCGGCAGCTGCGACAGTCCTTCATAAACCGTAGACCAGTTGCCTAACTCGCGCAGGCCGGCCGGTTTTCCCGTTTCAATCGCTTCATCCAGATGAAACATTCCTTTATAACAGACATCCTGAACAAAATTCATATTTACATTTGTCAAAGGGTCGTGCAGGATAAAATAGCCCGTTTTAGTCAGCGCAAACCTCTCCTCTTCTGTATATTTTACCAAATGCATTCCCAATCCTGCTTCCAGCAATACGCGTACTGCGTAGGTGGAAAGGTTTACTGTTGCACAAATAGCTTCCAGCGTTATCCCTTCATTGCGGGCCGCTTCAACAGCCGTCAAAATACCTTTATCTCTTAATACGCGCGCCACCTGAAAAACAATAGGACCATGCGCTATTATTTGCGCCATATGTTTCGCTTCCTGTGCCGAATAGTGCTCTTGTTTGTAAAAATCGATCATCGGAAAATTAATGATTTTGTTTTTATTCGTTTAATTCAAAGCCGGTCTTATTCCTGTCTTCCCAGGTTGCTTCTTTTTGTTTTTTATTCACCTGCTCTGCCGCCGTTTACCGCTCTTTTATGGTCAGCTTTGTTCATTTGCTGTTTTTTTCAGCACAATTGCCGCATTACATCCCCCGAACCCCGAGGTCGACTTTACACATGCCTTTAACGGTTGTTTTATCAGCGAGCTGCAAACAGTTAAGGGCATCACGGTGCCGGGCGTTTCGAATCCCTTTGTTGGAATGATCGTGTCATTTAATAAAGACTCAATGCAAATCACAGCTTCCAGCAACCCGGCTGCACCCAGGGTATGCCCGTAATATCCTTTTAAGCTGTTTACAGGAACGGCTTGCAATCCTGCAAGATGAATAGCCCTGCTTTCCATATCGTCATTATAAACAGTGGCGGTACCATGTGCGGAAATAAAATCAATATCCTCCGCGGCAACTCCCGCTTCATTCATGGCCTGGTTTATTGCCATAAACAGTTCCTTCCCTGTTCGGGACGGACCAGAAATATGATTGGCATCGTTGCTTACACCGCCGCCACCGATCACGATAGCAGTACCGGAAGCCGGAGGATTTACTGATAATACAACCGTTGCCGCTGCTTCTCCCAGGTTAATTCCTTTACGGTTGGCATCAAACGGTTTGCACAATTCATCACTTACTGCGTGAAAGGACTGAAACCCAGATAAAATAAACCGGGTGATCATATCTGCCCCTGCAACAACAACCGTTTTATAGTTGCCTGCTTCCAGTAACCGTTTTCCGGTAATCATTGCCAGCGTTCCGGAAATGCAGGCATGAGAAACAATATACGGTTTGTTCCTGAAGCCAAAATACCGGGCCAGCTTTTTTGCGGAAACAGTCAGCCCAACTTCTTTCTTCAGCTCTTCTGTAAGCCCACCTGCTTCAATTTTGCTGATATTGCCCTTTGTGGATGATAATATCAGGGCCGTATCAGCGTCCCCGGCATCTACACCGGCCAGTTTCAGCGCATCTTCAATTGACGCTTTCAGAATAGATTCAAATGGAGTAAACAACTCCTCCCGGCGCTCCGGAAGTGTTTCGGGAAATAATGCTGCAGAAAACGGCACATCACTTCTTACCGCATCCTTATGCTCCTTAACGGCAGTACGGTTTTTACAAAGTGCATCAAAATTTTCCTTTGCTGTTTTTCCAAGAGGAGAAAAAATATTCCATGATAAAATATGCGCCTTTGCCATTACTCTTCCAGCTGTTTTTTCTTCCACTCCTCAAAAAAAGGCGGATTATTTAAAAGCAATGTCTGGTGCTCTTTTTCCAGAAAGACCTGGGTAGTGCTGCCGGTAGCAACCAGTTGTTTTGTTTTTCCATGGTATAGCTTATAATTAAAAATGATCTTGGCAGCTTCGCAGGGCTGATAAATGGTTTCAACAAGTACGGTGTCGCCAAATTTCAGTGACTGTTTATAGTTGCATTCAGTATGCACAATAGGCACCACAACGCCTTCAGCAAAAAAATTGAGATAGCCTAATCCATATTCCTTTCCAAAGGATTCGCGCCCGTCCTCAAAATAGCGGATATAATGGCCGTGCCAGACAATACCCAGCGGGTCTGCTTCATTAAACCGGATTAACACTTCCGTTGTATTTTTGAGCTGCTTCATGCTTCCGATTTCCATGCACTGTATTTAGTGCTTTTAATCTGTTCAATAACGCTTCTGATTCCGGTGGCCCAATAGTTGCGGAAACTAAAGCCCATGCCTACTTTTCCGGTTACTTTATTGGTCAGCAACACTTTTTTGGAACGGATATCAAACAACGTTACCCAAACAGCGATCTCTTTATTGGGTTTGCTCATGCCGTCCACCACAAACAAAAGGCCGGTGCCTTCTTTGCCGCCGGCATTAAATCCTTTTACCAGGGCAGTAATGGCTGATGGAGATAGCCTGTTAAGATCTTCTGTATCAGCGGAAAGCAGCTGATCAGGAGCTGCTTTTTCATTACGTTCCTTTACAAAGGTCAGGTCCGTTTTCAGATCACTCCTCCGAAAAGCGCCGGCCACATCATATTTGCCGGATTCATTGATCAGAAGTTCATTGATGCCGGTGAACTGACGATTTACAATATCCTGTGCATTGGCCTTTGAATCGCCAATAAGTACTGCTTTTGTAAAATCAATCCCGTAAAAATAAACCGGAATATCCCGGTTACTGATCCGTTCTTTAAAGGTTTGCGCTTTTAAGCTAAAAACAAACAATATACCTGTAAGAAGAAATAAAATTTTGGTTGTGATCTTTTTCATGATTTCTTATTTAAAACAGCAGCGGTCACCCTTCAATAAAGATCCGCATTTCGCAGGAGGCGATTACCTGGCCAGCAACAGTAATCGTTCCATCAATAATAGTAGCATTAAAAATCTGGTTCCGGACGGAGATCATTGTATCCAGCACTTCTCCTGCAGCCGGTAAACGGTTGATCTTTAACTGCTGTACAGCACCGATAAAGCCAATGGGTACCGGTTTGTTTTCCTGCCGGCAGATATAGCCGATACGCGCCGCGGCGGTTTGAGCAATATTTTCCACCAGACCAGGTTCTCTGAACAAGCCACCCTGTACCAATACATGATCCCCGGGTATCTTGAATTGAGTGGAGGCCCCGTTTGCATCACATTGTTCCAGCGTTTGCACCATAACAAAAGGTGGCCTTTGCGGTATATAGGGTAAAATATCTGTTGCTATACTCATCGTCAATAAAAAGACAGGCGCCTGTTAAGCGCCAGCGCGCTAAAATTACAGAAACTTTGGTTTGTAGCAGGAGGTTTTTCTTTATGAAGGGTTAATTCTTTTTATCCTCATCCCAAAAAGGATAATAATTATACCATTGATCAGGATATTGACGCACTTTCTGTGTAACCTCTTTTATAAAATCGGCCAATATAGCCGTTGGGTGCCCTTTTTCCGGGTGGTTTTTGTAAACAACTGCCGGTGTGGCAAAAAAATGATATTGTGTAGCGGTTTCCTTTAATGCAAAAACAAAAGATACCGGAACTTCCAGTTTTGCGGCAATTGTAAACGGTCCGGCCGGAAATGCGGCCGGTTTGTTAAGAAAATCAGCAGATAATGTCTTATTTCCCGGCAGGAACCGGTCAGCGTGCATACAGACCAGCTCATTATTGTTCAGCGCCTCCATAATTTTGTAAATATGGGAGATAGCGTCTTTTATAACAATAATAGTAGCATTCCGTTCACCGGTTACGCTGTTCAGGTATTCTTTTATCTGCTGCTGCTCCCCGTCATACATCACAATATTGATCTTTGTATGCAGCCGTTTTAATAAGTGACCGGCTATTTCCCAGTTGCCAATGTGCGCGCTCAGCAAAAGCCCACCCCTGCCCCCGGAAACCATTTCCCGTAAATGTGCTTCCCCGTCAAAGTTAAAAGTGAGGCTGTTCTTGATGCCGGCCATCAATACAATGCGGTCGATCAATGCCTGGCCAAACCAGTAATAATTTTGATACCACAGCCTTATCGCTTTAAGCCCTGAAAAATGAAGCCGCTGTCTGAGGTAATAATTAATGGCAAGGTTAGCCCTGGTACTGAAAAGAAAATAATAAAAGGCCACAACGCGCAGCAACAGATAGGCAGGTCGCGGACCACCCATCTTTAACAGCATAATAAAAATGCGGTACCCTGTTGTATTGGCTTTGGAGCTTCCGTCCCAGTTTGACATTTTAATTGCTTCTCTTTAAAATATTCAAATATAACAAGCCTCTTACAATACCAAAACACAGACAGGAGTATTCATCAGCGAAAATCTACGGAAAATCCGGTCACAGCTTCCTTTTTGGGTGCATCTTCTTCAAATACCTTAGCGAATCCTTGTTTTTTTAATGTGCAAAAAAACAAGGATCAGAAGATAAAAAAAACAAGTAAAACAGTTGTATGAAACAGCCAACTCCGTCTAAAATACCGTTGCAGCAGCCAGTAAGTCAGGGACACAAAAATGCCAAAGGCGTAAATCATCTTTACTTCAGGGAACAAATGGAAAGGTTTGCCTGCAAACTTCAGATAACTTCCATTAAAATGTTTCATTAAATGAATTATCCATTTCCAGTAAGTAAAATCAATTAAGGTGACGCTCCATGCTGCAACAGGAATAAGTACTACAGCAATGAAAATGGACTGAAGATTATTTCTGGTTCCTGATGGAACAGTATTTACTTCCATATCACCCTTTAAACGGAGTGACTGAAATGGATGAATATTACCTTGTGTTGCCCGTTGTACAGGTGTACAAGCGAGCGTGGCAACAAGGCTGAGATGGTTCGGCAGCCGGCTCAATAATAAAAAATAAGGGGATTAAGCTGCTTCTTTTTTCTGAATCTGGGCCTGAATATAATTATAGAAATCATTAAAGGTTACCAGGGGTGCAAAGTCACCCGGCTGTACTTTAAAATGAAAACTATTTTCCAGGGCTACCACAAGGTCAATATAATCCAGACTGTCCAAATCCAATACTTCCTTTAAATCAGCCTCGGGCTTAATTAAGTCAGGATTGGCTTCAAACTCTTCTACCAGAAACGCATTGGTAGTACTTACTATTTTTTCCATACTTAGCATTAGCTCAAATTACCACTTTTTTACAATAAGGGTGGAGTTGGTACCTCCAAACCCGAAAGAATTGGACAAAAATACGTCTATATTTTTATTCGTTGTCGTTTTTACAATATTTAACGAAGCGGAGTCCTCATCCGGGTGCTCAAAGTTGATATTAGGTGCTATAAAATGGTGCTGCATCATCAAAGAAGAATATACAATCTCACTTGCCCCAGCCATCCAACACTCATGGCCGGTCATTGATTTGGTGGAACTTACAGG
>DASVMC010000046.1:0-3683 GCA_036384555.1 Niabella sp.
ATTTTTTAGGGGAAGCATATTTCTTTAAAGCCTGGCTCTATTTTGAAAAAGTAAAAGCGTATGGTGATGTACCCTGGTATACAGATCCGCTGATGATGGACTCCGAAGGTTTAAATAAGGCCAGGGACCCGCGCACTGTTGTGGTTGATTCCATATTGTGGAACCTGGATAAGGCGATAGAATACCTGAAGCCGCTGAAAGAAGCAGATGGCGGCAATAACCGCCTGTCAAAAGAGGCAGCACTGCTGTTCAAATCGAGAGTAGCGCTCTACGAAGGTACCTGGCAAAAATATCATAAGGGAACTGAATTTGCTACGCCCAATGCAGACCCTGTTAAATACCTGCGGGCTGCTGCGGAAGCTTCTGAAGCGCTCATGGCCCCGTCTTATGGGCTTTCCTTGTATTCAAATGGTGAGCCGGCAAATGATTATTGCAAATTGTTTTCCCTGATTAATCAGTCGGCCAATAAGGAAGTATTGCTGTGGAAGGCTTATTCAGTGAACCTGCAGATGTCGCATTCTTTCCAGATTTATGTGTCCGACAGAACAGCGGGGATCAGTTTGACTTTGCAACAGGTATATCAATACCTGGATAAGAACGGGAATGTGTATGACTATTTTAATGTTGGAAAAACAATAAAAGGCAGCGCTTTTCTGAGCAAGATCGGTCAGGATTGTGATCCGCGTCTATCCCAGACGATATGGACCCCGGGAGGGGTTATGTGGGATAACAGTTTTGGAAAAGGCATATTTTCGCAGCCTTACCTGGATAAATCAGGAGAGTCGCTGAACAATACCGGCTTCCAGATCAGGAAAGGGAATGATCCTAAAGACCCCCAGGCCGGCAGCGGTGTTTCCTGGAATACCAGTTGCGAGACGGGCGCCGTTATATTCCGTTATGCAGAAGCTTTGCTGAATTACGCGGAGGCCAAAGCCGAGCTGGGTGAGCCCGTTGATTATTCAAAATCCATCAACCTGCTAAGGGCAAGAGTCGGGATGCCGGCATTTAAAGTGCAGCATGATGCCAGCCGGCCGCGCTATGCGGATTATGGATATCCTCTTTCTGATGAGCTGTATGAAATAAGGCGGGAACGGGCCGTAGAGTTAGGCGCAGAGGGCTTCCGCTATGACGATCTGCTGCGCTGGGCTGCCCATAATTTATTGAAAGGGAAACGTCCGAAAGGATATCCGTTTAATGCAGGAGAATGGACGGGCAAAACCATAAATTATAAAACAGATGCAGATGGTTTCCTTGATCCATATGCAACCCAGATTCCCGGCGGCTATGGATTTAATGAAAAGCGGGATTACCTGGAATGCGTCCCGTTAAATGAAATTACCCTGAACCCCAACCTGAAACAAAATCCGGGATGGAAGTAAAGTACCGGGATATTTTTATTCTTGTTGCAAACAAAAATCGAACATATGAAAAAAGTAAGTGTATTCTTTTGTTTTGGCTTTCTGTTGTTATTAACGGTAAACCAACTGCACGCACAGCTGGCGCAGCCTGTGATCCGTTTCGGGCTGATTGCCGACCCTCAATATGCAGATGCCGATTCCCGCGGAACACGTTTTTATCGGAATTCCTTAAAAAAGCTGGAGGATTGTGTTGCGGCTTTCAATCAGGAAAAGCTGCCCTTTATGATTGATCTGGGGGATATCACAGACCGGAATCCCGCCGATCTGGATCCGGTATTGCAGGTATTAAGGAAGTTCCGGAGCCCGGTTTATACAACACCTGGCAATCATGATTATAAAGCAATTTCCAGTAATGAAGCATTGTACAGGAAACTGGGAATGCCGGCGGCTTATTATTCCTTCAAAAAAGGAAACTGGCGCTTCGTAATGCTCAATACAAATGAAATAGCGGCCTATTCCAATGTAACAGGCACCTGGAAGGAGCAGGAGCTGAATGCTATGCTGAAAAAGATAAAAGAGAACAATGGGAAAAATGCGGAAGAGTACAATGGCGGCATTAGCAGCAGACAATTGCAGTGGCTAAAAGAGCTGCTTCAGCGTTCAGAACGTACGGGAGAAAATGTGCTGATTTTTTCACATCATCCTTTTGGTTGTGCCGAGGGGTTAACTGCGCTCAATGATAAAGAAGTGATTGCGCTTGTTGCTCAGTTTAAATGCGTCAGGGCATTGATCGCGGGACATCATCACGCCGGCGCTTTTTGTGAGATCAATTCAATACCCTGCATTGTGGCAGAAGGAATGGTTGAAACAGCTGATCAGAACTCCTATGGCATAGTGGAATTATATCCTGATCGATTAATACTTAAAGGTTACGGAAGAATGACCTCAAGAACGGTTCCTTTCAAACCGGCAAAATAAGAAAGAAGCCGGAGCTGAAATAACGATCGTATATGCGGGGCGGTAATTGCTGCCCCGCATTTTTACCGGTGCAGGATCATTGGAGGATCGTCAGGCCGGTACCGTTTTATCTGTCAGGAGCCACGGAACTGAGCGGCAGTTTTTCATGGATCGCAAGAGCGCATGCAATACCGGTTTACATGGCTGTAACCACATACAGGATCAGGCAACAAAAATGTTTTCGGCGAATTTCTGGCTCACCACTGATTTTCGGCCGTTGACTTCGATTTCCATCGTTCCGTCGAAATCCTGGCGGTTGGTTACTTTTATTTTACTGCTCAGCCCCAGTCCTACTTTGACGGCGTACTGAAGAAACGCAGCGCTGTTATCTTTTACTGCCACAAGTTTACAGGTTTTGCCAACGGCAACTGCCGTAAGTAATTTACGGGGTTGCCATTTTATTTCGCCCCTGGCATTGGGGATAACATCTCCATGGGGGTCCGATTCCGGGAAGCCTAAAAACCGTTCCAGTTGTTCGATCAGCTTTGGCGACTGAATGTGCTCCAGCTGTTCTGCAACTTCGTGCACCTCATCCCAGCTGAATTCCAGTTTCTCATACAGGAAGGTTTCCCAAAGCCGGTGCTTGCGTATGACTTCTACAGCCTGTTTTCTTCCGGACAGTGTTAAAGAGATCTTTCCATACTTCTCATAGTGGATCAGTCTTTTTTCTTTAAGCTTTTTAAGCATATCGTTGGCAGTAGCGGGTTTTACATTCAGCGCAGCTGCCAGTTCATTGGTGCCGGCCTCCGTCTTCTCTGCTCTTTCTGCTGTTAGGTGAAACAGCGCTTTGAGATAATTTTCTTCAGTTTGGGACAACATACAGTAAAGATAATAAGATTTATCAAAAAATATTTGTTAGGTTAATCTAACTTTATATTTTTGCTGGTGAAATAAATTAGAGCAGATCGGAAGGCCTGCTTGCTTTTAATAAGCAGGCAAAATGCTTTGGAGACGTACTGATATCTGTTCTGTCAAAAGTAAAATTGTTGTACAATGAACCGTATGTTGCTGTTATGGTGGAGCGCTTTCTTTATTATTGGAGCCCATGCGCAAAAGGCAACAATTTCCGGAGTGGTTGTTTGTGGGAATCAACAGGTGCCTTATGCGAATGTACTGGTCGAAGAAATACGGCAGGCAGTCTTAACGGATAGTGTGGGGCATTTCAGTATCCGGGATATTCCTGCAGGTAAATATAGTCTGCGGATATCCTGTATCGGGTACGACAGCACACGTCAGGTAATTACCCTGGACAAATATGATAACCGGTTCATCACTATTGCCTTAACAGCAGGTAGCAAACTGATGGAA
>DASVMC010000047.1:0-3143 GCA_036384555.1 Niabella sp.
CAGATTGCAGGAGATGCAACGCATATTGCCATTGGTTCTGACCTGGATGGTATTTTCGGAACGGAACAAAGCCCCTGGGATCTGAACACGATCGCCGATCTGCAGCAATATGAAACCCTGTTAAAACGCAGGGGATATACAGACAGTGATATAGATGGGATCTTTTCCGGCAACTGGCTGCGTTTTTTGAGAAATGCATGGAAAAAATAAATTGTCAGGAAGGGTCTTCAGGGCATTAATTATTTCCTATTTTACAAGCATTGCTGTAACTGGGGAGGCTGTGGGAAAATAAAGCAGGATAGCACTTTAAGTTTACAGGACTAAAACCAGACCAGTTAAAGAGAGACGCTTATGGATAATCATTTTTTGAAAGCAGGGGCGGCACAAACGGATATAACTCCTGTTTTGGGAACCGTTATTAACGGGGAGTTTACCTGCAGGTATGCTACTAAAATTGCGGATGCCTTATTTGCGAAAGCGCTTGTTTTGCAGGACAGCGCAGTAACGATAGCTATTGTTATTGCGGATACCTGCGCCTTGCAGCGGGATTTTATAGATGAAGTAAAAGCAATGATCTTTACCCAGACGGGTATCTGGCCGGAGCATCAGCTGATAGCAGCAACACATACGCATTCCGGAGGTTCGGTTGCGGACCTGCTGCTGGGACATGTGGACTGGGCCTACCGGAAAAGGGCAGGCCACCTGATTGCTCAGTCAGTAAAAGAGGCACAGGCCAGGTTAGCACCTGCGCAAATTGGTTTTGGGCATATAGAGCAGCCACAGCACCTGCTTTGCCGGCGTTACCGGATGAGCACTGATTATGTGCCCTCGAACCCCGTTACAGGTGGCGTGGACGCGGTAAAGACCAATCCCTTTGGTGCCGAAGAATTCATAGAAGCAGGGACTTCTGTTCCGGATCCGGGGTTGTGCTATATGGCGGTTAAGGGAATGGAGGGGAACTGGATCAGTATATTGGCCAATTATTGCCTGCATTATGTGGGCGATTGTGAAAGAGGTACCATAAGTGCTGACTATTTTGGATATTTTGCCAGAACGCTGGCTGCTCAATTGAATAGTGAAGGTTTTGTTGGAATAATGAGCAATGGTACCAGCGGGGAAGTGAATATCTGGGATTTTCAGCATCCTGGTCGCTATCCCGTGGAACCCCATAAAAAAAGTGAATTGATTGGCAGTGATCTCGCCCGGGCTTTAATGGCTTCACTTGATGCTGTTGTATGGCAGGAACAGCCGGTATTACAGGTACAGTTTGAGGAATTAATGCTGCCTGCACGCAAGCCTTCAGCTGCCGATATAAAGAAAGCTGCCGCAATAGTAGCTGCAACCAACTACGAAACGATCGCTTTTGGCCAGGAAGATTTTTTTGAGCGTATTTATGCACGGGAGCAATTATTATTAGCTGCCTATCCTGAAGAAATCTTATTTCCGGTACAAAGTTTTAAAATAGGTAAAGGAATGATTGGTGCATTAGGGGGAGAATTTTTTTCTGAAACCGGCTTGCTGCTGAAGAAGCGTGCCGGTGAAAATTATTTTACTGTTTGTATGGCTAATGATTATGTAGGATATGTGCCTCCCGCCCATGAACTGGAAAAGGGGGGCTATGAATGCTGGAGATGCAGAACGAGCTTTCTGGACCCAGGCGCAGAATTGATGATCCGGTCTGCAATGAAAAGACAGATTGATTTTTTTAAGACAGTATAAAAGCTTTGGAATAAGAGCACAGGTTCCCCGCAATAGCTTTCAGACGCCTGTAATTAGAGTGCGTCAGCCTGTTTGAGCTGTGTCAGAAACTCCTGATAACCGATACCCGGCTTAAGCCCTCAAGAGGACCGGAGCTTTTGTGGATACCTGCTGCCTGAATTACCCGATCACTATAGTTGACAGACCTGAAAAGATGCAGTATGAAAAGCTGCAGGAGAATTAGGTCATCCTTTACCTGGATGGTTTTTGAATACACCTGTTTTATTTTTAAAATGAACAAGCCCGGCTGACAGATTATCCTGATTTTCTGATAGTGTGCGGAAGGATTGGAATGGAGCGGCAGAAAAATAATATGGTAAAATAGTATTATTAATATAAAGGAAAATAGCAAGAAAAACTAATTGTTGCATTTAGTTTCGGGTAAAGAAATTATTGATTAAACGATTGCAATTACAAATGGCGCATTGTAATTCTTTGAGATTTTGAAATAACCAAATATTGTGACTATGACAAGATTGTACTGTACAATTGCAGACTCAATTACTTTTAAAACCGGTTCTGTCTTTAAGCAGTTTGCTGTAATACTGGTTTTACTATCCGGCGTTTTAAAAGCTGAGGCGCAAACGCTGATCAACGGCACCGTTACTAATGAAAAAGGAGCGCCAATGAACGGTGTCAGTGTAAAGGTGAAAAACAAAAATAACGGGGTTAGCACAAATGCGGAGGGACATTTTACAATTAACGTTCCTGAGGCTTCTGCCGTACTCGTTTTTAGTTCCGTAGGGTATCAGGAAAAGGAACTGCGTTTAAGCGGAACGACAGGTCTTACTGTTACAATGATGCCGAACGATGATGCGCTTTCTGAAGTGGTGGTGGTAGGATATGGCAAACAATCACGCGAAGCATTGACTACATCTGTAACCAAACTGGATACGAAGGCAATAGAAAACGTTCCCTTGGCAAATGTGGCATCTGCAATGCAGGGTACCCTGTCGGGGGTCAGAGTACAGAGTACCTCCGGGCAACCCGGAGCTGCCCCGCGTGTAATAGTAAGGGGCGGAACATCAATTAACAATCCCAATGGGGCTGCGCCTCTATATATCGTAGATGGAATAATAAGAACGGATTTGAGTAACCTGGCATCAGAAGATA
Organism: Niabella sp.; assembly: GCA_036384555.1. Lineage (GTDB taxonomy): Bacteria > Bacteroidota > Bacteroidia > Chitinophagales > Chitinophagaceae > Niabella. Next base: position 2,872 of record DASVMC010000047.1, read on the forward strand.
TTGAAAGTTTGCAGGTGCTCAAAGACGCCGCTTCTACTGCAATTTATGGAGCCCGGGGATCCAATGGGGTGGTTATTGTTACTACAAAAACAGGAAAGTCCGGAAAAACGAACGTCACCTATTCTTTCGATTATACGGTGTCAGAAGTAGGCAAAATGTATGATCTGGTAAATGCCCGGGAATATCTTGAATTGAACCGGGGCAGTGTGGTAGATGAGCCTGCAAAGACAAAAGCAGGATCGCTTCAGCGCCTTACACTTCCTATGGGGTAT
>DASVMC010000048.1:0-4585 GCA_036384555.1 Niabella sp.
ATTTACAGGTAACGGTTCTGCCGCCGGTATCATTTTGATGTATAGATCTTTATAGTGCCGCTTTTTACTCCTGCTGCGGAAGCTTCAAAGGTAATGACGCCGGGCATTTCCGCTGATTGCACCAGTGCTGTTAACTGCCCGCTGAATAACTGCATTTGTGGTGCCTGGAACGATTCAAGGCTAACCGCATCTCCATTGGCCGCAGCCTTATAGGTTCCCGCCCCTTTTGCCTTAAAATGGATGGTCCTGCTTTCCTCCGGACAGCAATTGCCTTCCTTGTCAACGATCCTTACGGTAATAAAGGAAATGTCTTTTCCATCGGCTTTTATTTTTGTGCGATCCGCAACCAGTTCTATGTGATCAGGCTTTCCGGCAGTATGTATTTCCTGTTCCGCTACCGGCCTGTTCTTTTGATCATAGGCGATCACCTTTACAGTGCCTGGTTCATATTTTGTATCCATCCACATCAGCCGGTAACGTTTCTGTCGGTCCAGGTTTTTTGCAGTAGCTTCATCACCGGTATTAAAGACGGTAAACGACGTGTCTTTGGTCCTTCTCCCCTGGCTTTTACCATTGATAAATAATTCCGCCGATGGATAGCTCGTATACACAAAAACGGGCACTACCTGCCCTTTCTTCCCCTTCCAGTTCCAGTGCGGCAGCAGGTGTAAGGTTGGTTCCTTTTTTTGCCACAGGCTTCTGTACAGGTAAAACCGGTCCTTCGGTATGCCTGCCAGATCAATGATCCCAAACAGGGAACTATGGCTGGGCCATTCATAATAATAGGGAGTGGGCTCGCCCAGGTAATCAAACCCCGTCCATACAAACTCCCCCATGGAATAAGGCAGGTCGTCCTGCATAATAAAGTTATCTTCCGGAAGGTCCGACCAGGAGCAATGTTCCAGATCGTATGAAGAAGACTGATGGTTCGGGTACATTTTCATAGAATACCGGGCAACCGGAAACTCATAAACACCACGGGAACTTACGGTTGATACGGTTTCTGTTCCCAATAAAAATTGCTGGGGAAGCTCCGGAAAATCTTTCTGGTACAAAAAAGTACGGTAATTGAAACCAGGCACATCCATCAGCTGGGCCATACCATTTGCAAGCGCGCCCGGCATATTGTCCATTCCCTGCGTCACGGGTCTTGTAGGGTCTTCCCTATGACAGATATCCTGCAATGTTTTTGCCAGCGATCTACCCTGAGGATAGCCCTGGTCCGGTATTTCGTTCCCGATGGACCACATTACCACACTGGGATTATTGCGGTAATGGTGCACCAGGTTTACCAGGTCCTTTTCTGCCCAATTGTCAAAAAACAAATGATACCCGTTTTTCATTTTTGGCGTTTTCCATTCGTCAAAACTTTCTGCCATCAGCAGCATTCCCATCTCATCACAGGCAGCTACCAGCTCAGGTGCGGGCATGTTATGAGCGGTACGGATCGCATTAGCGCCCATATCCTTCAACAACCTGACCTGGCGGCGGATGGCTGCTTCATTTACCGCAGCTCCCAATGGTCCAAGGTCATGATGATTGCAGACGCCCCTGAATTTAATGTTTTTCCCATTCAGGAAAAAGCCTTTGCCCGGTACAAGCCGGATCGAACGGATCCCGAAACGGGTAGTGCAGGCATCCACCAGCTGTCCTTTTTCGTATAGCCTGGAATATACTTTATACAGGCTGGGATGTTCCGGATCCCATAAGTCGGGCTTGCTGATACGTAGCTCCTGCCGGAACCCCGAGTCGGGAACATCAGCTAAACGTGTCGTTACCGTTTTGATGATGTTGCCTTTTGCATCTGCAACGGCCGTCTGAAGAGAAAGTGCAGCAGCTGTTGTACGGGACCGTTCAATTTTTGTACAGATCACCACTTTTGCCTGTTGCGCAGCTACCTCCGGTGTAGTAATACAGGTTCCCCATACAGGAATGTGCGTTTTCCTGGTTACGATCATATGAACATTCCTGTATAGCCCCGCACCGGGATACCAACGCGAAGATTCAGGCAGGTTCTCCAAACGGACCGCCAGCACATTGTCTCCTGCCGGATTCAGGTATGGGGTAATATCCAGATAAAAAGAATTATAGCCATAGGGCCAGTTTCCCGCTTTTTTTCCATTGACAAAAACAACCGCATTGCTCATCGCCCCGTCAAATAAAACAGTTACATATTTATTATGTAAATCAGCCGGGCTTTTAAAATGCGTCCGGTACCAGCCCACACCTATAAATGGAAGTCCGCCTGTACGCCCCGCCATTATTCTTGCCTCCTGCTGGCCATCCTGCCTGATGATCGTTTCCTGTTTGTCATTTTCTTTACTAAAAGGTCCGTAGATCGCCCAGTCATGGGGTATACGTACGGTTTCCCATCCCGTATCATTATAGCCTGTGCTGTTAAAAGCGCTGTCATCATCCCGGATAAATTTCCAGTTTTTCTCCAGCAGCATCTCAGTCCGCTGTGCATTCAGGAAGAGAGGTGCTATAAAAAACAACAGCAGATAATGCTTCATTAACCGGTTCTTCTTTTTAAACTCCATCACCATATTCAGGGTTGTAAATTTTTGTGACGCCAGACCGTATCATGCCGTTCAAAAAGTGTTCTGTGATGGAACCGGTCCCGCCGAAATTCCATCAATTCTATCCGCAACGGCTCAATGGAATAACCGCCCCAGTCTCCCGGCCTCGGAACCGGTCTGTTAGCATTGCCGGCCACTTTCTGAAGAAAATCGTTTTTTAATAATTCCGGGGCCTCCAGCTCCTGACCTTGTCTGCAGACCGTTGCGGCAATTTTAGCTGCTATATCCCTTTCGGCAAAATAGATATCCGCTTCTTCCGGAGTAATGGGAAAGGCAATGCCCTGTATCCGCACCTGTTTTTCTGTAACCGGCCACCAGAAGGTGAGCGCAACCCTGGCGTCCGCTTTTACCTCCAGTCCTTTTCTTGAGGCCAGAGAGCCCGTAACAATAAAAGCAGATCCTTTTACTGCTTTTAAAGATACAAAACGGCTGTTAGGAAATCCATCCAACCCAATCGTTGTAAAACAGCAGGTGTCCGGGAAAGCGGCAGCCGAAACATTTTTTTCCTGCTGAAGCCATTCATTAAAAATAGTAATGGGATTCATGGGAGGTTATTTTCAGGAAGATCAGAATTGAATGATCCCTAATTGCTGCAACGCATAAAACATACAGGTTACATGCATAGATTGTATAAACCGGTTGGCCCGCAGCATTTCCTTAAACTGCTCCATGCTTACCAGTTCTATATGAATTTCTTCATTAGGATCCAGATGCTGCTCTCCCGTCTTCTTTCCGCCGGTTGCCAGGAACATGTGCATCCAGTTATTATTGGTAGAAGGATTCGCACAGGTCTTTCCCAGGTACTGGTAATCTGAAAACTCGTAACCCGTTTCTTCCTTCAGCTCTCTGCGGATCGCGTCTTCCAGGCTGGCATCCGTATCGTCCACACAGCCACCGGGAATTTCATAATGTGTTTCCCCGATCCCTTGCCGGTACTGGATTTCCAGTAATACATTATTATCTTCCGTAACTGCAAACGCTGTTACCCAGGTAGGAAATTCATATACATAATAAGGATCAACGATCTTTCCGCCAGGTGTTTCGCAACGATCTTTGCGCACCGTAAACCAGAGATCTTTAAACAGGTATTCCGAAGACAGCGTCTTCCATTTTAATGATTCCATTTCCTTTTTTCTCTTAAAAAATTAATTTGTGCTACATGATGCTTCCCGTGCCAGGCATATTGCTGTAAATAATAAGAAAGCGGGCGCGGTAAGCCGGTGACAGGATGCAGGATGGTTCTGCTCCATTCTTTTTCATCCAGGTCTTTTATTGCCGCATACCATCGTGCATGCAACGCAAATAAAAGGGTAACGGAAATATTGACCGGTAAGGAGATTACATCTTCCAGTTGTGCCCAGGCGCCTTCATCGTAAGATTTAATAAGCGGCGTTTCTTCCGTTAATCCCAGCTTAAACCGGGTGTAGGCGTTCAAGTGGCTGTCTGCGATATGGTGCACCAGCTGGTGCACCGTCCAGCCGCCCTCGCGGTAAGGCGTTTGCAACTGTGCCTCATCCAGATTGGCTATTGCGGCTTCCACCATTCCCGGCAAAAAACGGATCACGCCCAGGCATTCCTCCTTAAGCCGATCCGTAAACGGACGTTCTTCAAACGCACCAATGGGATATTGATTTTCGATCATTTCGGAGGAATTTAAAAACGGCAGAGCTGTTATGCGGCATATACGCCGTCGGCTTCCTGCCGGTTAATGTACCTGTAACAATTCTACTTCAAACAGCAAGGTAGCGCCGCCCGGGATGTCACTGCCAGCGCCTCTGTCGCCATAAGCCAGGTCAGACGGTATCCACAAACGCCAGTGGCTGCCCTCTTTCATCAGTGGTATGGCAATCTGCCAGCCTTTGATCAGTGCTTTTAAAGGTGCGGTAAAGGGTTGATTTCTTTTAAAAGAAGAGTCAAACTCCGTTCCATCCAGTAAAGCCCCGCGGTAATGGGCCGTAACCGAGTTACTTACAGAGGGCTGCTTGCCGTTTCCTTCTTTGATCACC
>DASVMC010000049.1:0-1928 GCA_036384555.1 Niabella sp.
TTTTTTTACAAAATTCCTGCACCGTACAGGAACTATACTTGACGGATATCAATGTTTTTTCAGGCGGGAAAGTGTTTCGGGACTCATACGAAGGTAGTTGGCTATATGCCGGTTGGAGATTTCCTGGAATAATTGCGGACTGCGCTTCAGTAGCCGGGAATAACGTTCAGCAGGAGAGCTGGTAAGAAGGTCTTTTTCCCGTTCCAGCAATTGCAGGATCAATTCTTCCAGCAATGCCTGCCAGGTCCGTGCATTTTCAGGATGATGGCTGAGGAACATTGTCAGGGCTGTTTTTGAAATAACCGTAAGCGTTGTTTGCTTTAGTGCCTGCAGGAAGTAGGAAGAGGGCTGGCCGGATAAAAAGGAGTCCATCAGTACCACAATATTGTGTTTATAACCAAAACGGATATTCTGTTCTGTTGTTCCGTCTTCTGTAAATATCCGGATACTGCCCCTTTCAATAAAATAGATATTCGTATTAATGTTATTCCGCGCTCTCAGGAGTTCGTTTCGGGAAAGCAGGATTTGTTTAGGATCCGGCTCAAATTGCAGGATGGCATGAGCAAATGATACTGGATTCATAAGAAACTGTTTGTTGTTGGAGTAAGACAAAGAAAGCAGATTTGATTTATAAGGCGGCTTTTTTTACTACTTTCAGTAATGTCCTGATCCCGGGATTCCGGTTTTTTGAATTCCAGATCAGCGACAACTGGCTGCGCTGTGGAATTTTGTTGAGTTCAATAAAATTTACAGGAATGGAGTAGCCTTCTTTTAATGAAGTGGGAACGATAGCTATACCCATGCCTTTTTCCACGAGTTTAAAGATCGTTAATGCATTTACGGTTTTATGATGAACGTGGGGCGTAAAACCACAATCGCTGAAAATGCTCATCATCAGCTGGTAATATTCATTACTGTAATCTCTTGTAAATAAAATGAAATTTTCCTTTTCAAACTGCTGTAATGAGCTGAAATTGCGCGCCTGTATGCGGTGCTTTTTGGGTACCACAAGAGAGAAGGTCTCTTCCGAAATGATGCGCATCGATAAACCGGGTGGCGCTATATGCGAACGTACAAAACCAAAATCCAGTTTATTCTCCAGCAGGTGCTCGATCTGCGTTTCATTGGGTAGCTCGTTAAGGCTGACCTCAACATTGGGATATTGTTTATTCAGCCGGAAAAGCAGGTCAGGAATTACTGTCTGCGCCGCAGAACCAATAAAGCCGACCCTCAGCGCTGCCATTTTTCCTTCGCCGATCCTTTTCAACTGTAACTGTATATTATCTAATTGGTTTAACAGTACAGATACTTCATTTTTTAGAAAATGACCTGCTTCCGTCAGTTGTACAAAACGTTTGCCCCGTTCAAATAACGGCACACTGTAGATGGATTCCATTTGTTTGATCTGACGGGTCAACCCCGGCTGGGAAATATAAAGACGTTCCGCAGCCTTTCGGAAATGCAATTCCTCGGCCAGTACCTGAAAATAGACCAGGTGCCTTAATTCTATTTGATAATTCATAGTTATTAATTGTTGATAAAATTAGTATTAATAATTATTAATTGATGATACTAATTTTGAATGATTGGTTATGCAAGCGGGAATGCGCGTTTTCTAAAATCGGTACAATTATGAGTGAACAGGTATTCAGATATGGGGAGGATGTTTTAACGGTATCCGCTGCAATTGCTATTGCAGGGGGGACGTTAAAAGGAGTGTTGGCTGAAAAAGGAAGAGCACAGGTTCGGAAAGCTGCTGCAATTGTAGAACAGATCGTTGCTTCAGAACAAGTGGTGTACGGGGTGAATACGGGTTTCGGGCCATTATGCACCACGTCCGTGAACAGCGCTGATACCCGGCTGTTGCAGGAGAATATTTTAAAAAGCCATGCCGTAGGAATGGGAGCGCCTATAGAGAAGCAGCTTTC
>DASVMC010000050.1:0-3389 GCA_036384555.1 Niabella sp.
GCAGTAGCCGGGTCGCTTGCTACATTAATAAATTTTAAAACAAGAACAGAGACTACCATGCCTATCAGCAGTGAGCCGGAATCGCCCATAAAGATCTTTGCCGGATGATAGTTAAAGATCAGGAATCCTACCAATGCAGCTGAAAGTGAAAAGGAAAAAGCCGCATAAGCGTGCATATGCGCAAGATAGAAATAGGTTCCAAAAAGCAATGTAGCCATTAATCCCAGACTACCGGAGAGGCCATCAATCCCATCAATTAAATTGTAGGCATTAATGATCAGGATAATAACAAAATAGGTAAGCGGGACCCCAATCATAGCATCAAGCTGGCCCATACCCAGCACTCCGTGCATATTATCAATGCGTATTTCTCCCAGGTGAATAATAATAGCTGCTGCCAGTATCTGTGCTACGAATTTCTTTGTTGCAGAAAGTGCAATAATATCATCCTTCAGCCCTATAAAAAAAACAAGGACCGCAGCTGCGTAAAAATACCGTACTTCCGGACTCAGGGTTAAATTAGTACACAATAAACCTGCAAACAGGAAGCCTATAAAAACACCTATTCCTCCAAGGGAGGCAATTGCATGAGTGTGTAGTTTGCGTTCATCCGGTATATCATATAGTTTCTTCTTGTCAGCAATAAGGATTACCACAGGAATCGCGAGAAACGCAACTATAAAAGCCACAGCGGCTGTTAATAGAATTTCCAGCATTCAATAAGGTTTAGTGAGGGCAAAAGTAAGACTTATAGCTAAGATAGCAAGTTTTAACCAAATAAATAATCAAACGGGGCAAAATCTTTATTTCAGAAATCGTTGCTTCTGAACCTGTTTTTTCAAAAAAAAGTCGCACATTTGTTATCTAAATTGAGTTTTTTATGGCCACATTGCAGGAGATAGCCTCCCAGGTAAGAAGAGATATTGTAAGAATGGTTCACGGAGCAAATAGCGGTCACCCGGGCGGTTCTTTGGGATGTGCCGACTTTTTAACTGCCCTGTACTTTAAAGAAATGAAAATCAATGCTTCCCATTTTGATATGGATGGTATTGGCGAAGATCTTTTCTTTTTGTCAAATGGTCATATTTCTCCCGTATTTTATTCTGTTTTAGCCCGTTCGGGTTATTTTGATATTAAAGAGCTGTCCACTTTCCGGAAAATAAACAGCCGTCTGCAGGGGCATCCTACCACGCATGAGCATCTGCCGGGGATACGTGTTGCCAGCGGCTCCCTGGGACAGGGAATGAGTGTGGCTATCGGTGCCGCATTAAGCAAAAAGCTGAATAAAGATCCCCGTTATATATTTTCCTTACACGGCGATGGCGAACTGGACGAAGGACAGAACTGGGAGGCGATCAGCTTTGCATCTGCGCATAAGGTTGATAATCTGATCTCTACGGTGGATTGGAATGGTCAGCAAATTGATGGTCCTACAGATAAGGTACTTAATATGGGCAATATCGGTGATAAGTTCAGGGCGTTTGGCTGGGAAGTGCTTGAAATGAATGGCAACGACATGGACGAAGTAGTGGCTACCATTGAAAAAGCCAAATCACTGACCGGACAAGGCAAACCTATCGGTATTATGATGCACACTGTAATGGGCAAAGGGGTCGATTTTATGGAGAATGACCATGGCTGGCACGGTATTGCTCCCAATGATGAGCAACTGGCCAAAGCACTGGCCCAGTTGCCTGAAACCTTAGGCGATTATTAATAGCGGCCTGTTTTAAAATATACCCCGGTAAATCTAAAACGCTCCGTTTCCCGGCTTTGATTACGATTAACTTCAGTTTTTTCCAATTCCAGAACTGTTTTAATAGTTATGAGAAATACGCGTAATAAGCCTGCCTTCCGTGGTTTAATCCTGAAAACGAAAAGTAATACCGTTTACAGGATTCCCTACCTCCTCCTGCTGTTTTACTGTTTATCTGTGGGATGTGTAAAAAATAAAGACCATTTAGTACAGGGTCGCTATGAAACGGGTAACAGCATTGATTATGACGCCCCGGTAATGTATATTGAGAACGGTGGTATCATTAAAGATCCGGAGATCATCACCCGGTTTTTGGGAAAATATGCAGAAAACTTTAGTAAAGCCGGCTCCCAGCCATTGAATGAAAAGCTGTCCCTGAACTGGTCCGATAAATACAGTTCTGTTACAACAGATAATCAACAGTATGACAGCCTGCTTTTTAAACAGGTTCTGGACGGATATGTGTTTGAAACAAGAGATTCTATAAATGGCTATTTTCCGTTCAACAACGCCAACCTTCCTGATTATGTTAAAGAAGTAGAAACCAGATACTTTCAAAAAACCTGTATATTATTGCCACATCCAGGTGATTATAATTATTCCGTTTGCATGATTCCCCGCAAAGTCTTTGTTTTTAAAATGGAAAATGGCAATCTGACCTTTCCGGTGATCTCCTACTATTTGAGGCATACCGAATCATATGATGGAACAGCTTCCCAGAGTTCCTGGTTAGTAGAAGAGTCAGTAAACACGACCTTTAACAAAGCGATACTGGCAAAATTCACTAAGGGAGATACGCTTGTTGTACAAACAGGAGTTGCGCAGCTAAAAAGAAAATAAGATTATTCAGCTTTTAATGAAAATTCCTTCCCCGAAGCTTTGCGGGCCGGCATCCACGAAGCGATCAACGCTATAATAAATACGGTGACGCTCACCAGCAGGAAATCCCGGAGCTTTAGCTCAACAGGGAAATAATCGATCAAAAAGGAACCTCCCTGTAATGGGATCAAATGGAATTGCTTTTGCAGCAAAACCATAATCAATGCCAGCAGCATGCCGATGCCACCACCAATCAATGCCAGTAAGAACCCTTCGTTTAAAAAAATCTTCAGAATAAAATTACGGCTGGCTCCCAACGCATTCAGCACGCTGATATCCTTTTGTTTTTCCAGCACCAGCATGGTCAGCGCACCCACCATATTAAAAGCTGCCACAACCAGTATAAGACATAATATGGCATAAAACACCCAGCGTTCCAGGTTCATTATAGAGTACAGGCTCTGGTTCTGCTGATACCGGTTCTGAACAAGGTATCCTTTCCCAAATACCTGCTGAACAGATTGCTGAATTTTGGCCGTTTGAGAAGGATCGGTTACGGCTATTTCAATGCCTGAATATTCATCGGACTGAAGTCCCATTGCATTTTTTAAAAAACCGATATTCGTAATGGCATATTTGGTATCAAAGTCCTGCTGTATGATAAAGGCCCCTGAGCTCCGGATGGTATCCCCGCTGATATTAGAGGCTTCATCAAACTCTTCAGACACGCTTTTACGGGGAATATAAATAGTCATCGGGTCCACATTCGGGCTGGTCCTTATTGCCAGTGAACTTTCAATACCACCGCCTACTA
>DASVMC010000051.1:0-5641 GCA_036384555.1 Niabella sp.
GGGGCATTCAAACTGAACGGGAAAACAAAATATGCTGCAGCTGTAATGCCATATTACACGATTTCTTACAACCAGGACAAAAAATACGGGGAGAATGTGGGAAATAGCTATAGCAAATACATCATCACCGATCTGCTGCGCAATAAATATGGGTACGATGGAGTGGTTTGCACCGACTGGATGATCACAGCTGATGAGGGTAATAAGCCGGATGTTTTCTCAGGCAAGTCATGGGGTGTTGAAAAGCTTTCTGTAGCAGAACGGCATTATAAGATCCTGATGGCCGGAGTAGATCAGTTTGGAGGAAACAATGCGGCAGGGCCGGTGCTGGAAGCCTACCGGATGGGTGTAAAAGAACATGGTGAAGCATTTATGCGCAAACGTTTTGAACAGTCTGCCATACGCCTGCTGCGTAATATCTTCAGTACCGGTTTGTTTGAGAATCCTTATGTGGACCCCGAAGCTTCTGCCCGGATCGTGGGAAATGCGGCATTCATGAAAGCAGGGTATGAGGCACAGCTAAAATCCATCGTGCTGCTGAAGAATAAAGGGCAGGTATTGCCGCTTTCAAAAAATAAGACCGTATACATTCCTAAACGCGTTGTGCCCGCCGGGCGGGATTGGTTTGGTACCGTAACGCCGGAGCGTGTGGAATATCCTGTTAACCTGGATATACTGAAAAAATATTTTAATATAACAGATGATCTTGCAAAGGCGGATCTTGCAATTGTATTTGTAAAAGGCCCTAACAGCGGTGTGGGCTATGATGCAAACGACCGGCAAAAAGGAGGCAATGGCTATGTACCCATCAGCCTCCAATATGAAAATTATAAAGCCACGGAAGCCCGGGAACAAAGTATCGCTGCGGGTGACCCTGTCGTTGATCCGGACATTACCAACAGATCCTATAAGAATAAATCAGTGACAGCCACCAACAGAACGGATCTGGAGTCGATACTGAATACAAAAAAAGCGATGAAGGAGAAACCTGTAATTGTATGCATGGCCCTGACCAATCCCGCAGTAGTGGCAGCGTTTGAACCGCAGATTGACGGGTTACTGGTTACATTTGGTGTACAGGATCAGGCACTCGCGGATATTTTATCCGGTACCATTGAACCTTCGGGCCTGTTACCGCTGCAGCTTCCGGCGGATATGCAAACGGTAGAAACGCAAAAGGAGGATGTTCCTTTGGACATGAAGCCCTATACGGACAGCGAGGGGCATATTTACGATTTTACTTATGGCATGAACTGGAAGGGCATTATCAGTGATGGCAGAACGGACAGGTATAAAAAACAGTAAAGCATCTTTCCTGTGGCTTCGTTGCGGGCATAGAAACTGGCGGCAGTTACTTTTATGCATTTGCAATTCCTTGTTCCGGGCGGGCCGTTTATCAAAAAGATGGCCGGCTTTTTACAGCTTATAGCTCGATCAGATGAAAATCTGTCTGTAAGGCTTCCATGTGCTGAATAATACGTTCCTTGTTAGTGTCTGTTATAAAAACCTGGCCATTGTTGGTATTGCAGACCCTGGCTAAAAGGTTACTGATCCGGTCTTCATCCAGCTTTTCAAAAACGTCGTCCAGGAGCAGAAGCGGTGTGAATTTTTTCCCCGCAGCCAGTACTTCCAGTTCGGTTATCTTTAAGGCAAATAAAAGGCTTTTACGTTGCCCCTGTGATGCAATACTTTTAAAGGGCTGTTCCCCTAACTGGATGCTGATATCATCTCTGTGCACGCCAGCTGTGGTCCTGGCCAGCACTTTATCCTTTTGCCGTACGGCCTGCAGCAATTCTTCAAAAGGCGCTTCCAGCAACCGGCTTTCATATAGCAGGGAAAGTTGTTCTTCCTGCTGTGCTATTTCCATATACAAACGCCTGACCCTGGGTAAGAAAGTGATCATTGCATCGCGCCGCCTGGTAAAAAGCAGATTGCCAGCCGGTACCAGTTGCTCATCCAGTACCGACAATAAAGACTCATCCAGCTGCCCCGTTTCCAGGGCCGTTTTAAGGAGACTGTTCCGTTGCTGTAAAATTTTATTATAAAGGATGAGCTGTTTTAAGTATTCCGGGTCCAGCTGGGAAAGCAGGGCATCCATAAAGTTTCTTCGTTCTTCACTGCCTCCGGTGATCAGTACTGCATCATCTGGTGCAATGACCACGCAGGGATAACGGCCGATATGTTTCGAGAACTTATCGTAGGGCTCCCCGTTAATGGAGAACTCTTTTTTTCCGTTCTCCCGTAATATACAAACGGCTTTTTCCCCGGTAGTTGCTAATTGAAAATCCCCTTCAATGCGAAACCCGTTCGCGCCCTGTTGCACATTTACAGCATCCGTCTTGCTGAAATAGCCCCGGGTAAAACACAGGTAATGGATCGCATCCAGGATGTTGGTCTTGCCAACCCCGTTCTTGCCACAGATCGCAATTACCTTTTTGGGGAAAGCAAAATGCCTGTTGGTATAGTTCTTAAACTGCAGGAGTGCTATGGAATTGAGCTGGAACGTCACTTAAGGCTTATTATCAATCTAAGATAGGGTATTTACTTCTTTTTTAACTAAATGAAGCATCGACAAAATTTTCCGATTTCGTAAACAGTGCTATGGATAGCGTACTAATTTTGTGCGCTTTAACAAAACAACCGTGGGGATATTGAAATCTTATTTTGTAAAATGCTTTCTTCTTTTATTACTGGTTATAACTACCCTGGTAGTATCCGGTCAGCACAGCTTTTCCGGAAAGGTATTGAATAAACGGATGGGTAAGCCCGTAGTAGGAGCGCTGGTAAAAATTGTTGAGTCGGATATTGAAATGACGGCTGATGAAAAGGGATTTTTCAAATTTATTGGTTTGCAGCCGGGAATATACACGATCCAGATCTCGCAGCGTGATTTTGCGAACGCTGTAGAGCAGATAAACCTTACCCGGGATATCACAGATACCCTTCTCTATCTGAGAGAGGACAACCTTACGCTGGATGATGTACAGGTGAATGCCCGGTTAAACGACCGGCCGGTTACTTCTTTTATAATGGACCGGAATGCCCTGGATCACATGCAGGTTTTGTCCGTAACAGATGCGCAGGCGCTGCTGCCGGGAGGCAAAACAAACCCGGATCTTAAACTTACGGATGGTGCCCAGCGTTTTTCGGTGAACGGGTTATCGGCCGAAAACGGGAATGCTTTGTTTGGCGTGGGAGTTGAAGTGGATGGAGTACGGCTGTCGCCCAATGCGATCCCTGACCGGAACTCCGATGGAACAGCCAGCTCCCTGAATCGCACGGCTCCTGATCTGAGGAGCATTGCCTCGTCTAATATAGAAAGCATTGAAGTGGTCACCGGTATTGCATCGGTTGAGTATGGCGATATAACAAACGGAGTGGTCAAGATCAATAGCCGTAAAGGAGCGTCTCCTTATATCCTGGAAGCCATTACCAAGCCCAATACCAAACAGCTTGCAATCAGTAAAGGATGGCAGCTGGGAGAAAAAGCGGGTGCGTTAAATCTTAGCGGTGAGCATACCCGTTCCGTAAGTAACCTTGCTTCTCCGTATACGGCATATGAACGCAATGGTGTATCGCTAAACTACAGCAATGAATTTAACAGGGCCCGCCAGAAGCCTATTTTGCTGGACCTCGGGTTGACGGGAAATATTGGCGGAATGAATTCAAGAACAGACCCGGATCAATTCGTGGATACTTATCAGAAGCAAAAGGATAATGTTTTGCGTGGAAATATGCGGGTGCGCTGGTATTTAAGAAGCCCCTGGATCACCAACCTGGAATTTTCCGGTGGGTTTAATTATAATGACCGGTTGTTTGAAAGCAATGAAAATAAGTCATTCTCCGCTTCCACAGCAGCTATTCATAGTATGGACCCCGGTTATTTTGCAGGCCAGACCTACGACGAAAATCCTGATGCCGCGGTTATCCTGATCCCTCCCGGTTACTGGTATCAGAAAAGATTTGAAGATAACAAAGTATTGAATTATAACCTGCGCCTTAAAGGGAATTGGTTTAAGAAGATAGGAGCTGCTTTTAATAATGTATTGCTGGGAGGAGAATATACATCCAGTGAGAATAACGGGCAGGGCGTGTATTATGAGGATATGCGTTATGCGCCCACGTGGCGGCCTTATGTTTATAAGGATGAAGCTGCCCAGAAGAATATGGCGCTTTATCTTGAAGACCGGATCTCTGTTCCCCTGGGCATCTCCAGGCTGCAGCTGATCGGCGGCCTGCGTTCTGATCTTACCAGTATCCGGGGATCTGAATATGGCTCCGTTTCCGGATTATCGCCCCGCTTTAACGGACAGTACAGCTTTTGGGAAAAACAGGACCGTTTTGTACGATCCTTTAGCGTGCGTTACGGATGGGGAAAATCTGCCAAGCTGCCCTCTTTTGATGTATTGTATCCGACCCCCGCTTATACCGACCTCCTGGCTTTTGCCCCGGGAACCACGGCAGCGGGTCAAACGTATTATGCGTATTTTACCTATCCCCGGACCCGGTTGTTCAATCCGGACCTGCGCTGGCAATACAATATACAGAATGAACTGGTAGTAAACCTGGACCTGGACGGAACGCAGGTGACCCTTATTGCTTCCCGCAATAAAACAAAAGACACCTATGAGCGGGTAGACGTTTATAACCCGCTCGACTATAAGATAACGGACCAGTCGGCGCTTGCGGGATCACAGATCCCGGAGGAAAACCGGGTTTATTCAATTGATCAGCAAACGGGGGTTGTAACAGTGACCGATAAGACCGGTACAAGATCCCCGGAGGTATTAACCTATAAAGCGTATACGCGCCTGATTGGCAGCAGTGAATATGTTAACGGATCGCCGGCAGTACGGGATCAGCTGTCCTGGATCATCGATTTTAAACAGATCCGTTCAGTAAGGACAGGTATTCGTTTAGACGGGAACTATTATATATACAAAAGCAATGACCTTTTGGTACAGCAGAATATTCCCAACAGCACGCTGAATATGGCAGATGGCACTCCGTTTAAATACATCGGTTTTTATACGGGGGGAGCCAGTGCCGCTAATGGCGAACATTCCAAAACCCTGAACCTGAATGTAACTACTACTACGCATATACCCCGTCTCCGGTTGATTTTCTCCTTCCGGCTGGAAAGTACATTATATAACCTGTCGGGCAGGTTAAGTACGGGGGCCAATGGTTCCGGACGGGGTGTTCTCATCGATTCAAGAGATGCATTCCTGCCTTCAGCCGACCAGGGGAATATTTATACAGCTAATAAATTCGTGGCGGTTTATCCGGATTATTATATCAACCGGGAGGATATGTCTGTCAGGATCCCCTTTGCGGAAAAATACTTCTGGGCAAAAGAAAACGACCCGGCACTTTTTAATGAGCTGAGTAAGCTGGTCATTAAAAGTCCCACCGATTATTATTTCACTCCCAGCAGGATATCTGCTTATTTCATGGGAAATATCCGGATCACCAAGGAAATCGGTAACCGGGCTTCGATAACTTTTAATGGTACCAATTTCTTAAACAATCTGCAGATGGTCAGATCTTCCGCAGGCGGAACAGCATCCACCATTTATGATACCGGTTATATTCCCAATTTTTACTATGGACTTTCGCTGCGGCTTAAATTTTAAAAAAA
>DASVMC010000052.1:0-5136 GCA_036384555.1 Niabella sp.
TCCCACCGGTACGTGCTGTCGTTCTTATTGGTATTGTTTTCATTTACCACGGTCCCGGCAGCGCTTTCCAGGTCTCCGTCGCTGTTCATGGTATAGACTACCCCCGCCTGGTAATCGTTTTGGTACCTTTGCCCCCGGATACGGCGGATGCCTTTTCCATTGGAGTCAAAATCAATATCCAGAGGATTTAATTTCTGCTGTACGCTCTCATCCAGCTGTATTTTTTTGCCAACGGGAACAAAAACGGTTACCGTCACGTGTTGAAAACGATACTTGGCACTTTTGTCAATAACATAACCACTTGGCAGGTCCAGCAAACTGTCTTTTGATGAAACCGTGTACTGGATCTTATTCATTCTTGTGGCAGCGTCTTCATCTGTGCTGCCAAAACTCCTTTTGGTAACAGAAACGTGGTACAGCGAATCATCGCTTTTCTCAAACAGCAACCCTATATCAGAGATGCGTAAAGTATCTTTTGATAAGCTGAAACCATCGATACGGTTGGTACGGTTCTGCAACCAGCTGAAATCGCCGATGTATTCGAGCTCCGGCTGTGAAACGGTCAGGATCATTTTCCCGTCCTGAGGTTGGGTAATGGCTACAGGAGTTTCCGCCATTTGGGTTCTTTTAAAATCCTTTGAAATACTTGTTACAAATACGATCAGGAATACCCATCCGAAAGCCCATAATCCGCCAAACAGGTAATTCAGGTATTTTCCGGGTGTGGTCACATTTAATATGGATCTTAGCAGCCACACTACTCCGCCCACAATCGGAGCGCCCACAAAAAGCAGCAGGGTTGCCCAGGCCAGGAACTGCTGGTTGTCACTGGTCCACAAAAAATTATTAAAAGGAGCAAAAGCATACCCGCTGAACAGCAAAGCCAGCAGTGCTACAAACAGGGAAAAAATAATGGTGCCGAAAATGATCATGAAAAAGATCTTAATCACCATTGCAACGCCATATCCTAAACCCCGGGCTCCCTTGCCGGCCGCGCTTCCGAATTCACGACCAAAGTTGCGGCCATAAACCTTTCCTGTTTGTCCCAGCCGGGTTGCCGTATCCGCCACTTCCTTACTCCAGTCTTTTACGCGGTCTTTTACATCGCCCATGGAATTCTGAACATTGTTCCGGATGCTGTTCAGGTCTACCGGCTGTCCATGCATTTCCATTTTTTCATAGGGGCTGATGGCTTCCGGCAAAACCACCCAAAGGACAATATAAATGGTAATAAAGGTGCCGGTAAGCGATCCGAACATTACATTCGGGAAGATCCAGGGGTTGCCATGCTTTAAAATACCATTCAGGATACTCAATATGATCGGCGCTGCAAAAATCAGGCGGATCATACGGGGCTCTTTGCCAAAATAGGCGGCAATACCACTGCATACCCCGCCAATCTGTTTTTCATCAGGATTACGGAACAGCCGTTTTCCTTTATAGCCTTCCATATTCCGGGCAGGAAGGAAGATCCACAATAAAATATAAATAAACAAACCCGTGCCAAAGCCGCCCAGGGCAATAATGGCAAACAACACCCGTACTATAGAAGGGTCTATATTCAGCCAGTGCGCAATCCCGCTGCAGACCCCCCCCAGCTTCTTATTGTTCTCATCCCTGTACAGTTTACGGCTTCCGTAAGAAGTGTTTGCATATGCATCTTCCTGCTGTTGGTTTCCTGCGGCTGCGGCGCCATCTGCCAGGTCTTCCGGGCGGCCCATAGTGGCAATCATTTCATCTACGTCCTCTTCCGTAATGTGCGGGGCTCCTTTGCGCAGTTTATCAGACATCAGCTCAGAAAACCGGCTTTCAATATCAGACAGGATCTCCTCTTTACCCGGCTCCTGCGCAAAATGCGCACGAAGGCTGTTCAGGTACTGCTGTACATTAGCCGCGGCGGTATCCTCAATGGCAATACTGCGGCCCCCTAATTGTATATGGATGATCTGTTTCATTGTTGTTATTTTGTAATGGTTTTATTACTTAAGGTATTTACTGCGTTTGAAAGTTCGTTCCAGGTTTGCTCCAGCTCCTTATAAAAGCCTTCGCCTTTTTGGGTAAGTGAAAAATATTTCCGGGGTGGTCCGCTATTGCTTTCAGCCCAGCGGTAAGTTAACATCTCTGCATTTTTTAACCGGGTCAGTAAAGGATAAAGTGTTCCCTCAAAAATCTGAAGCCCGGCTTTCCTCATCTCTTCAATAATATCGCTGGGATATACCTCCCCTCTTTTTATAACAGATAAAATACAAAACTCAAGAATTCCTTTCCGCATCTGGCTCTGTGTATTATCAATATTCATTTCTCAATTGATTGTACCTCAAAGATATTTACAGTTCATGGTATTTGGCAATACATAGTACCTTGTTTGGTGTATTTTATCGGTAAAGAAAAATAAAATGTCGGCGAATAACGGTAGCTTCGCTCTGTCGGATAGCTGATCGTTCAGTGTTCATGATTAGTTATTGGAAAAGGACCGGGGCGTATCGGCTATTTTCATCTTTCAAAAAAAACAGGCATGAATGTATTTGTGACCAAACAGATCCCGGAAGCAGGCATACGATTAATGAAAGAGGCCGGATTATCTGTCACCATAGCGGACCAATCATTAAGCCGGGAAGCGCTGATCAGCAAACTGCAGGATTACGAAGCCCTGTTGAGTGCCGGTTTTGTAAAGGCCGATGCCGGCTTTTTGGAAGCCTGTAAACATCTGAAAGTGCTTTCGCTGTTTTCCGTTGGGTATGATAATGTGGATATTGCCGCAGCCACCCGGCTGGGAATCCCCGTGGGAAATACACCCGGGGTGCTGGCAAAGGCCACGTCAGATATTTCTTTTTTGCTGATGCTGGCGGTTTCCCGTAAGGCAATCTATAATTACCTGAAGATTGTAGATGGAAAATGGCAGGAATTTGAGCCGGTTGCCGATTTAGGACTGGAATTGTACGGAAAAACGCTGGGCATTTTTGGTCTGGGTAGTATCGGTTTTGAAATGGCACAGAAGTGTAAAGCCGCTTTTGGAATGCAGATCATTTACCACAACCGCAGCCGCAATCAAAAGGCGGAGCAGGAACTGGGCGCCGGATATGTTTCTTTTGACGGGCTGCTGGCTCAGAGCGATGTGCTGTCTGTGCATGCAAATCTCTCCTCCGAAACCCGGAATATTTTTAACAGGTCCGCCTTTGAGAAAATGAAACCCAATGCCATTTTTATCAATACAGCAAGAGGCGGTTTGCACAATGAGGCGGATCTGAAAGCTGCTTTGGACCATAAAACGATCTGGGGCGCAGGACTGGATGTAACCAACCCGGAACCGATGGCGCCGGATAATCCGTTATTAACAATGCCCTCTGTTTGTGTACTGCCGCATATTGGCTCTGCTACCGCCGAAACCCGTGATCAGATGGCTGTACTTTCTGCAAAAAATGTGATTGCCGGTTTAAAGGGGGACCCGTTACCAACCATTGTAAACCCGGAAGTATACCAGCAATCCTAAAGGACCCTGAATCGGATCCCTTTTCCGGTAAGAGAGGGGCCCGGCAATTTGCAAAAAAAAAATTTCACCGGACCTTTTGTTCCGGCTTGTATAAGAAGCGCCCGGGTTTCTGAAAATATTATTAACAAAACTGCAAAGCTGTTGATGAACCTCTAATCTCAGCCCCGGCCCGTATGGCGCCTTTAAAAAACTTACGAATAGTTGTTGTAAGTTTGACCGCTTGTTAAAAAACAACCGTTCATACTATTTTAAATTAAAAACACAAGAATCGAATGAAGAAAAGTTTGCTGTTGCTGCTGGTAATTGTTGCAGCAACATTCCGCTCTTATGCGGATGAAGGTATGTGGCTTCCTCAGCTGCTGGGCCAGCAGGTGTATAATGATATGGTAAAGAAAGGCCTGAAACTCACCAAGGAGCAACTGTACAGTGTTAATAAGAATTCTCTGAAAGATGCCATCATTATTTTCGGTGGCGGCTGCACCGGTGAAATCGTAAGTGCAGAAGGATTGATCTTTACCAACCATCACTGCGGGTATGACGCTATAGCTTCTGCCAGCACAATAGACCATAACTATTTAAGGGACGGTTTTTATGCGCGTAACAGGGGCGAGGAAATAAAGACCGACCTGAGCGTGCAGTTTCTATTGCGTATTGAAGATGTGACCAAAGAAGTAATGGACGCCCTGGGTAACCTCAGCGGAAGAGAACGTGCTGAAAAGCAGTCTGAAATGCTGGCGGCCATCAATAAACGTATGAGCGATTCCGCCAGTTTTATTGAAACCCGTGTAAGCCCTTTGTTTAAAGGCAACCAGTACCTGGCGTTTGTATACCAGCGCTATACAGATATCCGTTTAGTGGGCGCACCACCTGAAAGTGTCGGGAAGTTTGGGGGAGATACCGACAACTGGGAGTGGCCGCGGCATACCGGCGATTATTCTATTTTCCGGGTGTATGCCAATAAGCAGAACCAGCCGGCGGACTACGATCCCGGAAATGTTCCGCTGAAACCAAAATGGTTCCTGCCTGTTTCCTTAAAAGGGGTAAAAGAGGGTGATTTTACCATGATCTGGGGCTATCCCGGCGGCACCAACCGCTATGAATCTTCCTACGGTGTAAAGATGGCTACCGACATTAACAACCCGACATTGGTGGCCTTACGGGATGTACGTTTGAAATATATGTTTGAGGATATGAAGAAGGATCCTGCTGTAAAACTGAAGCTGGCATCCAGCTATGCAGGTATTGCCAACTACTGGAAATTTTTTGACGGGGAAACCAAACAGTTGCTAAAGTATGATATCTATGGTCAGAAAAAGGCGGCAGAAGCAACGTTCAACGCCTGGGCAAAAGGGAAACCGGAATACGAAACCATTTTTGCCGACTGGGCAAAAGCGTATGATGACTGGAGGCCCTATGCAAAAAACAGGATGTTCCTGATGGAAGGCATTCTGGGATCACCTTTGATCGCTTATGCTTCTTCCCTGCTGCAACTGAACAATGCCCTGCAGAAAGGTGTATCCGGAGACGCATTGGCAAAGGTTGTAAAGGCAGCCAACGAAAAGCGCGCTGAATTCCTGAAAGAAGAAGACAAACCCTCTGATGAAAAAATACTGGGAACCGTTGTGAAACTGTTTTATGAGCAGGTC
>DASVMC010000053.1:0-1917 GCA_036384555.1 Niabella sp.
TGCAGCAGTGGCCTTTTGCATCGGGTTATTTGAAAAATATGCGCCCTTCAAAACCACCTTTACCTGGTACTGGCTGATTTACGGGTATATTATCTGGGAATTTTCTCATTTTATTTATCATTTCCTGGCACATAAGGTGCGCATACTGTGGTGTTTGCATTCAACGCATCATGCCCCGCAGCAAATGAATTTATTTGTCAACTTTGCCCACTTCTTTTTAGAGGCCCCTTATGCTGATGTAATCCGGACCTCGATTTGCATCCTATTAGGAGTCAACCCCGGTTTATTATTTTTTATTATGTTCATTGATGGTTTCTGGGGATCTTTTATACATATTGGCGAAAACGGATTAAAAGACGGAAGACTTGGTTTCCTGAACCGGCTCATTCTTACCCCTTCCCATCACCGGGTGCATCATGCCAAAAATCCATTATACATGGATACCAATTTTTGCAATCTTTTAAATATCTGGGACCGGGTTTTTAAAACCTACCAGGAAGAGCGCACTGATCTGAAGATCGAATATGGCATTACCCGGCAAATGAGCCCGCATAATGTGCTGGATGCTTATTTCGGAGAGATCGTCTGCCTGGCAAAGGATGTATACAAAGCTCCCGGCCTGAAAAATAAATTCCTGTATTGCATTATGCCCCCGGGCTGGAGCCATACCGGGGCGCATAAAACGGCAAAAAAGGAACGGGACGCTTTCCTGGCAGATGAGCAGCAGTCTAAACCTGCGGAAACCGCTTCCTACAAAACGGGCTTCATACCGGAGACTCCAAAAGAATTGTTTTAATGCAGATTCGCGGAAGAACGCAATTTTTCCTATCTTTCTCTTCAAAAAAACAATGCGTATTCCTGCTGCAGCACTGGCTGTTCTTTTGATCGCCATTTACCCGGCCTGTACATCCGCTCAAAATGCAGCGCATCTATTGACACCGGACGCTACCCGCAATACACTGGAATTCCTGTCTTCCGATGAAATGAAAGGCCGGGCCGTATTTTCTCCGGAAATAGATAAAGCAGCTGGTATGATTGCTGCATCTTTTAAAAAGAGCGGACTGCAGCCATTGCAGGGGAACAGTTTTTTACAGCCCTTTTCCGATTACAGTGCCGCATTCAAGGGATTGTCGGCCACCATTGATGGAAAGGAATTTCCCAAAAACAATATTATCGTAATAACCGGGCAACCGGAACTTGCAATTACCGAAGCCACTGGTTATAGAGTGGAGCGGATAAAAAACGGCGACAACCTGTTCCGTGCGGCAAGCGGATTTGTACACAATAACCAAAACACGATCGTACTGGTTGATGAATCGTTCTCAGAGAATTTCAAACGGTTAATTGCTTTTAAAAGGAATTTCTTCAAGCGGGATTATTCTACCCTATTTATCCTGGGCAACCCGGAAATGAAAACTTATTCCATTACGGCTTCACATACGATCAAAGAGCAGCCACTGGCAAATGTTGCCGGCATTCTTCCAGGAAAATCAAAAAAAGAAGAATACGTGATCTTTTCGGCACACTATGATCACCTCGGCGTTGGGCAGCCCGAGAACGGGGATTCTATTTATAACGGAGCAAATGATGATGCTTCCGGTACCACGGCAGTTATCCTGCTGGCTGAATACTTTGGAAAACTGAACAACAATGAGCGCTCTATCATCTTCACCACTTTTACAGCTGAGGAATCGGGAGGTTTCGGATCGCAGTATTTCAGTCAACAGCTCGACCCTGGTAAAATTGTTGCCATGCTTAATATTGAAATGATCGGAACAGACAGTAAATGGGGTAAAAATTCGGCCTATATTACCGGTTTCGAAAAATCCGATCTGGGAACTATTCTTCAGAAAAACCTGAAGGGTACAGGATTTGAATTTTATCCGGACCCCTACCCTGACCAGCAATTATTTTATC
>DASVMC010000054.1:0-10441 GCA_036384555.1 Niabella sp.
GATTGGCTGCATGTAACTGGGGGATGATCGATTTCAGCTCTTTACGCTCGCTCCTGAAAAAAACAAACGCCAACAGAATAACAAAAACTGCAAGGATCTCCTTCCAATAGGTCTTTGGGGAAAAACGTCTGATCCCTTTTAGAATTCGTTCTTTCATACAGATTTTGGTTTATTCTTTAAGTCGGTAAACATAGCCCAATTTTGCTGTTAATCCATGCGGATTTACATCTAAATTGTTAAAGGAAAGATGAAATCCTTTTAAACCGGCTTCTGCAAATACCCCTGATACCTTAGAGAAATAATAATGGGTGCCGATACCTGCAAATCCATAAAAACCACACTCTTTAATATAATGCCGTTCACCAGGATGATCCTGGTACTCCTTATAATAATTGATAAAACTAAGCCCTTCCTGCAGATGCAGGTAGGGTATCCATTTGCCCAAAGACGACCATTTATAATACGCACTGATGTAAAGAGGTAAAAAATGAAGCTGATATAAATTCCAGCCGTTATCATCATGTGTTCGTGCGTGCGTGTATTCCAGTCCTGCTCCCAGCTCCCATTTTGTTCCCAGTTCCTTGTGGTAAGCGGCGCTGATACCAGGGAAATGATTACCGTGCGTACTGTACAGATCTTCAAGATTCAAACGCAGATTACCACCGGTCTGTGCCTGCCCATAATTGGCTGTAAAGAGCGCTATAGCCAGAACAATCTCCTTACCCCATCTTACTACTCCTCCAAAAAACAATTCCATAATCAAAAATACAGCAAAAAAAACAACCCCATAAAATGGGGTTGACTCTGCATGTAACCTTTAACCAAAACCTATTATTTAAATTCGATCAGTTAATATCCTTACCGTTACTCAATATTATTTATTGTTAACCTTGTAAAAATATTCCATAATCAGCAGCCCCGGGTAAACCAATAGACAAATCGGCAAAAACAATCGGTGAAACAGTTTGGCCGGCGTTCCAAAATGTACTGTTCTCTTTTGAAGCTCAATAAAAAACCCCGGCAAAGCCGGGGCTAACAATCAAAACTCAAAACGTATTATTACTTCTTGTTCTCTTTATACCGTTTGTCGGGTGTACCGTCCTTCTTTACGTGTTTGTTTTCTTTATACCGTTTATCGGGTGTACCGTCTTTTTTTACATGCGCCGTACTGGCTGTGGTCGCGGTCTTCTTGGTCGCCTGAGTAGCCGCTGGTTTTGTCTGTGCAGGCGTTGCCGTTTGCGCATGTGCAGCCAGGTTAAAACTGATAAACGTCAGGATCGCGATAAAAAGTTTTTTCATTGTCTACGTATTTTAGGTAAAAGCAAAATGCTGTATTAAAGCTACGATAAAGAATACCTGCTGCAAAATAACAATAGACCAACGGGCAAAAACAATCGATGAAACTCAGCAAAAAGGATGCGTTTACAAATAATGCCGGCTATAATAAGCCCTGGCTTCAGCAAGAGCGCTTCTGCAAACAGCCTGAAACGTATGAAACCCCGATTGTATCTTTAAGATCGCCTGCTCTTTTTCAAAAGCTTCCAGGTAAGGATACGTTTCGTCATCAAGCCCCATAACAGCCACAGTTGTCTTTAAGCTATGTGCGATTCGCCTGATGGCCATAAAATCGTTCTTCTGAATGGCCTCATCCAGGCCGCCCAGTTCCCTGGGTAATAATTCAAAGAATTGTTCGAACACCTCTTTTTCATAGGCGCTGTTTCCCATACTGATTGCAGTAAGATAGTCCAGGTTCAAATATTGAAGTGCAGGCTCCTGGAAAGACGGCTCATCCTGAAAAAGCGGCCGCATTTCCTGCGCTGCCTGTTCCAAATAATGGCAGACCATCCTTTTCAGCTCCGGTTCCTGAATTGGCTTCGCTATGTAATCATTCATACCGGCTTCTATACAGCGTTCTTTTTGTCCCGGCAGCGCATCTGCCGTCATTGCAATCACCGGCAGTTCATTTTTTAATTCATTCCTGATAATACCTGTCACTGTATAGCCATCCATACCAGGCATTTGGATATCCATTAAAACAAGATCAAACCGGCCCGTTCTCAAGTGAGCAACGGCTTCTGCACCACCCGATGCTGTACTGAAGGGGATGCCCCAGCTTTTCAATAATTGCTGCAGTAATAGCTGGTTCAGTTCATTATCTTCAACAATCAGCACCTTTTGTGTCTGCACTTCCTGTTGGTGCGCTGCATTCTCTGGAAGTAATTCATCAACCGGTTCTTTGCCCCTGGCTGCTATCCGGAAAGGCAATTTTATAGTAAAAGAAGAACCCTGGCTTTTCCTGCTGTCCACCTTAATGGTACCATTCATTAAATGAACCAGGTCTTTAACAATTGAAAGCCCCAGACCTGTTCCGCCATATTTTCGGGTTATACTGCCATCACTTTGCTGAAAGCGATCAAAAACAGCAGCCACTTCAGCTTCTGTCATTCCGATACCGGTATCAGTTACCATAAACTGTAGCAACACGGCGCCTTCCTCTTCCTTTAAAGTGCTCACCAGGAGGTGTACAAAGCCTTTATCCGTAAATTTGATGGCATTCCCTGTCAGGTTTACCATTACCTGTATCAGGCGTGCTTCATCTCCCAACAAAAACCTGGGAACCTCCTTTTCAATGGTAACTATAAAGTCCAGTCCTTTTTCAATACATTGCCGGCTGTAAATGGCTTTTACGTCAGAAAAGGTATACCTTATTTCAAAGGGAGCCGATCCTACTACCATCATGCCCGCCTCTATCTTTGATATATCCAGAATATTATTGACAATTTGTAACAGGTTCTCCCCCGCTTTATGGATCAACGCTGTGTAATCTGCCACCTGCCGGGAAACCTTCTCTTTTTTCAGCAACCCTGTAAAGCCCAGTATGGCATTCAGGGGCGTGCGTATTTCATGGCTCATATTTGCCAAAAAATTTTCTTTAACCCGCGCCAGCTGACGGGCATGCAACTCAGACACATTCAGCTGATGGATCAGGCGTTGCTGCTCTACAATCTTGTAAGAAATATATCCAAATACAAAAAGGGAGCTGATAGCGGCAAGAATGGCCAGGATCGTACCAAAGGTTTTTGCCTTTACACCGCTTTTATCGGCATTCCGGATCAGATCGGTAACTTTTCCCTGATAACGCTCATCTATACGTGTAGACAGGATCCGTATAGAATCTGTCAGCCGCTGCTCTTCCTGGTTATTGATCATCTTTTCTGCAGAATCCTTCCCGTCTCCTGAAAAGGTCCGCAGCACCTCCATGTTCAGACTTATTTTCCTGTTCACCAGCTGCTTTAATTGCTGTATACCGGAACCAATGGTCTGGTCCGTTTCAAAGGAATCCAGCGCTGCAAATGAACCATTAATACGGCCTACCTGTTGCCGGAAACGCCCATCCTCCAGATCCGCTCCCCGGATAACGATGCTTTTTGCTTCGGTTTCCAGCTGCTCCACATTCTTCTGCACCTGCTGTAGTTCCGTCTTTACCTTCAACAGGCTCATCAGATCTTCGTTTCCGTTGATCAGTTCATTAATGCTCCTGCTGGAATTAAATTGCAGGAAGACAATTACAGTGATTGCTGTTATAAATGCAGCTACCAGTATATAACGAAATGAAGACTTCATTGAGGCTAATTCTCTTCAAACGTACATCAAATTTTTCATTCATAATTATGCAGAAGTCCAGCGAAAATTTAATGGAAATTATTTTGGTCTGAAGCGGTTCCTTTTTCAGGGTACATATGAACCAGCAACAGGATTGTGTCAGTAGTCGTCGTGATGGTTAGCCGTGGCATTCCAGAATAGTTTTATAAATACCACTATGTCAGCCACAATTAAAAGCGCAAAAAGAGAAATGATCACCCCGTTTTTGATCACATATAGCTCGTACAGCAATCCGTAAATAAACCCGATCAGCATCACTGCTGCCGCCACCATCCATATAATACTCCTGCTATTCACTGGGTGCCTTGTATTCCTGTAATAAAAATACAGCCACTTCTAATCCTGCACGCCGTTCAATCGCCGAATCGGCAATAACAATCGGTAAAAACCAGGGGAAAATTTACAATATATTGAGGCGCTTATTGAGGCTGTTCCGGTATCCGTCAGCAACCGGAACGGACTTTCCATTTACTACAAGAGCACCTTGTTCTATACCGTCAATTTTATCCACTGCTACAATATAGGAACGATGCACCCGGATGAATTTTCCTGCCGGTAATCGTTCTTCAACCGCTTTCAGCGGGCTATGAACTGCATAAAATTTTTTAGGAGTATGCAGCTTCACATAATCACCCATAGCTTCAGCAAACAATATTTCATTAAAACCCAGCCGCTTTACAACGTTTGAGTCTCTTATAAAAAGAAACTCATCGTTCATGATATTCACCTCCTCACTATTACTCTCTAAAAGCTCCCTCACCCGATCAATGGCCTGTATCAGCCTTGCGGGCATTACCGGTTTGGCAATATAATCCGCAACGTTCAGTTCAAAAGCTTCAAAAGCATATTCTTTCTTTGCAGAAATAAAGACAATAACCGGCTTGTCAGTACCCAGGTTACGCGTAAGTTCGATCCCCGTCATCCCCTCCATTTCAATATCTAATAACAGAAGGTCCACCGGGTTTATTTTAAGCAGGTTATATGCCTCAACAGCGCTTTCCGCTTCTCCCACTACCTTCAGATCCCTTACCTGGCTAGCCAGCTGTTTTAACGTTGTCCTTGCCAGCTGGTTATCATCAACAATTAAACATGTAATCATATTCCCCGTAATTTGGTGTGGTCCTTTTCAAAAATAGTGCATATTTTTTATTCCATTACCAATAGTTCCTGCCTGGGAAAGCAGCCGCTCATGATGGTACCTATCGGATCTCTGACCTCCTGTTGCCCATTTTATTACTGTCTGCAACTCCTTGAGAGCTGACAAAACCAGATGGGGAAAATGTCGCCAGGGCCTGATGAACGCAATTGCCGGCATATTGCTGTATTGCCTCACTGCGAGGAGCCCTTTCCGTTTAGTAGCAGCGTAGCTTGTAACAAATAAATAGTATGTATGCGACTCAATGCGGCTTTTGTTTTTTTAAGATCTCCATCAATTTTTGACCTAAATTTTCTGACCAGGTAAAATACCCGAGATCCGAAGGGTGTGTCCCATCGGCAGTAACATCGTGGCTGACGGATTCCGGTAGCGGGCTATCTATAAAATATACATTTGGGAATTGTTGCATCAATTCTTTCATCAATGCCTTTGCCGTATTTCGTTTTTCTAATTCAAACGCCCTGATCTTATTGTTAAAATCAGCGTTTCCCCGATAAATGGTTTCTACAAAGATGACAGGAATGTCTTTATGACTTTTGGCAACTATGTCTAAAAAAAGCGGCAGCCGCTCTCTGATCAGTTCAGCACTGGGATTAGAAAAGGCGTCCAACACAATGGCATCCGCTTTTACTGCGGCCAGCATTTTTGCAAAATAGGGCTGTAATTTGGAGTTCCCTGAGAATCCCAGGTTACAGATATCCAGGTTAAAATTTCTTTGCAGCTGCATAGGATAGCTCATTCCCGGCCGGCTTGCCGAGATGCCCTGGGTATAGCTGGATCCAAAAACGATTGTTTTAAATTTGAAAGGATTGGAAAGAGCAGTGATAGTGGCATTTTCTTCCACCCCTATTTTAAGCCCTTCCAACTCGCTGTATATCGGTAAATAAAGCATGCACTCCTTTGATGTAGTATCCATCTCCGATACCAGCGTTACTTCCTTATTTGGGTCCGGCGCCACGCCATTACCTGCAAATTCCCATTGATCGCCTTTCCTGATATACAGATCAAACCCCGCAGCAGCAATACCTGTCATATTATTTCCTTTATAGGTCCATTTATAGGTCGGGAATACTTTTATATAGGTAGCGTTTGTCTTAAAGAGTATCGCCAGCCCGGCACTGCACCTGGCCTGTTGATTTTCAGACCTGCTCATGCCTTTATACACCGCAGTATCTACCCTGTGAAAAGGAATTGAAGCAGGAAACGCTTTCCCGATAATGGTTAACTGAGTGGCATCTACAAATTGTGCAGAAGCAGCCGGTTGGCTGTAAATCACGCTGCAAGTGCAATACAAAGAGGCACACAGAAGGAGCATTACCTTTTTCATAAAATTTATTTTGAGTTATCCGGAGAATTATTTCCGGACTGATTTAGCGGTATATGAGTCTGACTATTTTTATATCCCTGCAAACTTAGAAAATTGCAGGTTACGAACTAAGTCTTTTGAAAATTGTTTTATGGCCGGTATGGTCAGGAGAGTGAGGCATACGCATAGGAGCCGGCTCACGTTCATTGATATTATATAAAGACATGAACTTAATCCATCCTCATGAAATCGCTATCTTTTATGAAGCCTTGGCATGTTGTTTTCAGGGCCTAAATGCTTGTTAAAAAGGCGCAATAATATTGTCTCGAAGACCCCCAAATCGACTTCAACAACCCGCGTCATTTATTATCTTTGGCTTGTTATGAGCATCCCAAAAGTTTCAAGAAAAATAGCCAACCCAGTAAAACGCATACGGCGTCGTGAAGATATTTTTACGCCTATACTTACTGATCCAGAGGCTGACCCACACAAAACATTGCTTACCGGGAGAATAATGTCACGCGCCTGGGCAAAGGACGGCTACGGCGGTTGGAACGAGCCTTCTGCGGCCAGCTTGATGTGATGCCGGATGCAGATTAAATGACAATATATTTTATTGACCCGTATGGTACGGCGCCCTTCAGTACAGATGTAAGAAAAAACAAAGATGGCACGTACACTGTTGTTAACGCAAAAAATGATGATGATAATAATATTTATGTAGTAAATAGTAAGGGAAATAGAACTGGCGAGGTTATTGGGACGACAATGACGCCATTTGATTTTATGAGTACTGATGATGCAACTGGCGAATTTTTAAATAAGTTAACCGTTTCGGGAACTGTACATCCCAATAAACATACAACTGCGACAATTACTAATGCTAATGCGCAAGAATTGTTAAATTGGGGAAAAGAATTATTTAGGGACGAAGTGGAAAGGCAGTCACCTTCTACATTTTATGGAGAATTAGAAATATTGAAGGAAATGTCAGCTAATGGTTCCTCATTAGATTTTAAAGTGAGCTTAGGCGCTAGTAAGTATACAGCTTTAGAAGCTGGAAATACATCTGATGGAAAGCCTATCATTACAACGTTGAGAGCTATTGGCAATACGACTTTTGGTGCAAATATGCGTAGTACTAAACAATATCTTCTCGGTACGCCTCTTTGGTATTATTCTACAGTAATGAAAGAAGTAGGGAAGTATAATCAAGATCACAATGGTGGAAATGGATATAACAATGGATATCCATATTTTGGAGAACACACATATTCCGGCAGTTTTATTTTTTACGGGTATTGGGGTAAGTTTTTTTAAAAAAAGGAAAATGAAACTATTAAGTTTACTAATTAGTATTATAATGTTGCATGGGTGTTTCCCAGATTTTAAATCCTCTCCCGAGGATAAACTCTTTTTAAAAGAGATAAAAAATGGAAATGTGCAGTTGGAATGGTTTTTTTATTCTACTGTTTCTTCTGAAACGCCTGATTATATTACAATTCAGGAAGAAGGAAGAATAGATACAATATGTATTGCCAACAACATTGCAGATTTGAACTTAAATAGTAAAAAAATAATAATTGGATTCTATGGTAAACCTCAAAAATATATGAAGTCTATAAAAATCCCGGCAACTGTTATGAATTATGAAATAATAATTGATACAAATTATATTTTAAAAACACCAGTTCCGAGAAAATTTTACAAAAAAGAATGACAACC
This sequence comes from Niabella sp., assembly GCA_036384555.1. GTDB lineage: Bacteria > Bacteroidota > Bacteroidia > Chitinophagales > Chitinophagaceae > Niabella. Next base: position 7,851 of record DASVMC010000054.1, read on the forward strand.
TGCGATCGTTTTGCAACTGTGTTATGTTATAGATGATTAGTATATCAAAATGCACCTAATTGCATCAACTAATCAGTTTTAAATGGTTTTAAAGAAAATTTTTTCAAAAAAAATAGGTTGCAAAACCCTTTACAACCTATTAATTATCAGTGTGGAGGATATCGGAGTCGAACCGACGACCTCTTGCATGCCATGCAAGCGCTCTAGCCAGCTGAGCTAATCCCCCTCGTTAGCAATGGAGCGCAAACTTAATTGATTGAAGCCTTATTACCAATATTTTTTTTTGAACCGGATCAGTCTGTTTTTGCAGGTAGCTCATGACCGGGAACCATTTCCTTTTCATCCACATGGTTACCCCGCAATCTGCTGGCAAAAGCATGCATCTTTTGCGTGATCTGGTCAGAACCCTGTACCGCTATTAAGTAAGTAGAGATCTTCTTTACCAGAAAGGGGGCTATGAGTCTTGGTAACCACCCGGCTTTTCGTAAAATACCTTTTCTTACAATCAGGTCTGTTAATTTTTCAACTCCAAAACCAATCAAAGGGAAATTGCTGTCAGCAGTAAAAATATCTTTAGTTGTCTGGGCTACTTTGGTGATAGGGCTCAGTTCATCTTTAATGGCACCAAACGATGCTTTCAAATCGGCCTTCCGCTGTTTTAAGCTGCTCTTTAGCCGCTCTTTTTCAATCAGCAATTCTTCATGCGAGCGTATAATGGGCTTAGTCATACAAATTTTTAATGATCAGGTTACGAATAAAAGGAATGATTACTTTTTTCCGGAGGGCTAATATAATGATCAGCACCAGCAATAAAAATCCCGCAACGATCAGAAACCCCCACATCGGGTGGCCTAAGGCATTCCCAATCCACCAGCTGACACCAAAACCGACAAATAAAAAGATGAAAAAAGCCAATGCGGTCACAAGACTTACAACAAGAAACGAGGCGCCCAGCTTACTGCCTTTTTGCACAACATTTATTACGGATAGCTGATAATAGTTCTTGGCTATTTCTTCAATATTTTCGGCTACATCCTCAATCTTATCTCTTAATTCAAACATAAGACCTGATTTTTTATAATACTATTAAAAAAAAAGTTGTCTAAAAAGTAGATTGTATTTTAGCAAACTGCAAATGCCAAACTGAACAACGAACTTATCAGACAACCTGTTGATAGGTGGTATAAATACCAGTAATTATCTTACTTTATTTGCATATTCATCAGCTAAATCATTATACTTTTCTTCGGCGTCCCCTTTAAGCTTGCTATACCCTTTTTTGGCTTTCTTCATCGCCTTATGAGAAAGATCAGAAAGATTTTCCCGGCCGGAAGCAATCAGGCTTCCTAAAGAATCAGCCCAGTCATTGGCAGTATTCTTTACTTTTTTACGGGTTTTCTTTCCCTCTTCTGTGTAAAACAGCAAACCGATAGCAATTCCTGCTAAAGCAGCGCCAGCAATGCCAATGATGTACTTATCCCTATTTTTCATAAATGCCTTTTTTAAGTTTATAAAATAGAATACTTATTATATCGCATTAAAAACCGTACCAAAACCTGTTGTTTTTCCATTTTTCACAATATACTAAATAATAACCAGTTGCCCAAGTTCAAAAGCCGGCTAAAACTATCTTTTTGTTCCATTCAGAAGCAGGGAGGCCACTCTTAGTCGCCCAGGTTCTCCACTTCTTTATTCAGCCACCTTTTTACAGCAGCAGTAGTTACGGATTTCGGCCTTTCTAAGGGCATACCCAGAGCCCTGTCCCAGCAAAGACTTGATAAAACACCTAACGCACGGCTAACGGCAAAGAGCACTGTATAATACTCATACTCCTTCAACCCGTAATGCACCAGCAGCGCTCCGCTGTGCGCATCAACATTTGGCCAGGGGTTCTTCACCTTGCCAAGCGCCTGCAAAATGCCCGGAACGGTTTCGTAGATTCTCCATACCGTATTGACCAGCGGGTCATCAGGCATATGTTTTTTCCCGAATTCCATCTGCGCGGTAAACCGCGGGTCTGTCTGGCGTAAAACAGCATGCCCGTATCCCGGAACCACTTTTCCTTCGCTTAATGTTTTCTTTACATATTCCCCGATCTGTTCAGCTGTAGGGGCGTCCGTTTTCAGCTCCTGCTGCATTTCAAAGATCCATTTGATCACTTCCTGGTTGGCAAGACCGTGCAACGGACCTGCAAGGCCGTTCATACCGGCAGCATAACTCAGATAGGGGTCGCTCAATGCTGAACCCACCAGGTGCGTAGCATGAGCCGATACGTTGCCTCCTTCATGATCCGCGTGTATAACCATATACAAACGCATCAATTCCTTAAATTCCTCATTATCGTAACCCAGCATATGGGCAAAATTAGCAGCCCAGTCCAGCATACCATCGGGTTGTACCACCTTTCCTCCCTTGTATTTCCTGCGGTAAACAAACGCCGCTATATGAGGCAGGCGGGCAATCAGGTTAAGGGTGTCTTCCAGCGTCGCTTCCCAATAATCCTTCTTATTAAGCCCGTTTGCATAACGCTGTGCAAAAACACTTTCGTTTTGCAGGGCCATTACTCCTACTACAAACATTGTCATGGGATG
>DASVMC010000055.1:0-2572 GCA_036384555.1 Niabella sp.
GACCTGCGTTTATTAAACAGCAAAAGGGATGAAGCCAATATTGTTGTAAAAACAACAAAGACATCCAATATCCCGAATATCTTTGGAATTGCCAATTACCAGTTCCTGCAAAAGAATTTACCGGCCATTATGCCTCCCTGGATGGTAGGTATTGAAATGCAGTGGAGCCTCCTGGACTGGGTACAGAATTCCAAAAAAGTAAAAGCGGCAAAATCACTATCCACCGAAAGCGAATTGCTCATTCAGCAAAAAAAGGAAACGCTGCAGCTGGGTGTCCGCATCGCGCAAAACAAGATCCTGTCGTTACGCAACCAGATGCTGACACTGAAAATGGCGAGTGACGAGGCTGCTAATACCGCCGCAATTGTACAAACCAGGCTGGAGAATAGCATGGCTTCTGTTAAAGAGGTGAACGATGCGCAGCAGTTGCAGTTTGAAGCAGAAAAAATTTATTATACCTCTTTACTGGCTTACAAAATTGCAATAGCAACCTATTTCTATATTTTGGGAAAACCGGATACCATTTCACAATTCATCAATTAACACAGGCAAACCAAATTTTTAAAATGGAACAACATACAAATACACCATCGCGGCGTAAAACATCGGTCCTTAAAAATTACTGGGCAATCCTGATCCCTGTTGTGCTATTGCTTATTGCCTTTTTCTTTCTGTTTAAAAAGGATAAAAATGCGGAGGCTGCAGCAGTTACCGGTATGGTAGATGCCGCTACGGTGGACGTAAGCGCCGGTATGCCGGGACGGCTGGAAGTATTACAGGTAGCCGTAGGCGATACGGTTTCAGAAGGACAGCTGCTGGCCTCGCTAAAAGGAGAAAGCTTTGATATTGTAACATCGCAGGCAGCTGATGCAGTAAACATTGCGCAACAGAACCTGGATCTTTTAAAACGCGGTGTGGCCCCTGAAATACTGCAATCGGCGGTGAACATTCAGCAGATCGCTGAGCAGCAGCTGGAGCTGGTTACAAAAACATACGACCGTATGATCAAATTATACGACCAGGGGGTTATTTCGGGCCAGGAAAAGGATCTGATCAGCTTTAAATATGAAGCCGCAAAAAAAGAGCTGGAAACCGCTAAACTCAATACGCAATTGCTGCGCAAAGGAAGCAACCAGCAGATGCTGGGTTCGGCGGAATCAATGCTTAGCCAGGCTAAGGGTGCTGAGCAACTGGCTCATAATATAAAAGAGGGCACCACCATAAAAGCTCCGGCACCGGGCATTATTACTGCGCTGATCTCCAAGCAAGGTGAAATGGTAAATGCCGGGTACCCTATAATGACCATCCAGAAGATGAACTCCTTTTTTGTCAACTTTAATATCCGCCAGGACCAGATGTCAAAAATAACAAAAGGGGCTATAGTAGACTTAAAGATACCGGGATGTGTGCCCGAAAAAATGAAAGGAACGGTCACTGAACTGGCCCCTGCACTGGGCTATGCCAACTGGGTGCCGGCGGATCAGACCGGCCAGATGGAATTGCGTACGTTCAGCATAAAAGTAACTCCCCGGAACAGCAACACCATACAAGGTTTACGCTCCGGAATGACCGCACAACTGATTTTACCCTGATGCCCGTTTTAGTCAACATAATCTTAAGAGAGTGGAAACGGATTATAACCATCCCCGCACACTATGTGGTGTTGCTGGTGATACCACCGGTGGTGTTCCTGTTCTTCGGCTTTATCTATAATAAAAAATTTGCGGAGGAACTGCCGGTCATGGTTTGGGATGAAGATCATTCGGCATTGAGCACCCGGCTCACCGATCTTTTAAATGCCACAAAAAGTATACATATCAATAGTACCGCCACCAGTGAAAACCAGGTCCGCGCAGCGATTAAAAGCGGAAAAGTATCCGGCGCCATCCATTTCCCGCGGCATATGGAAGCGGATCTCAAAAGCAACCACCCTACAACAGTAACCGTATATACCAATGCAGCAGCCATTGTACCCGCCAAACTGATCTATAAAGACGCTGCAGGGGTTATTGTAAAAGGCGGACTGGCGGTGGTCTTACAAAAGTTCACCAAACAGGGAATGCCTGAAGGAAAAGCCATGGCGCTATTGCAACCCATCCAGCTCAATACTGTTACTTTGTACAATCCCGACTATAATTACCAGCAGTACCTTACACCGGGGCTGATCACCGTCGGGTTCCAGATGGCCCTGATCCTTGTAGGAGTGCTGCTGATCAACTATGAACTAAAAACAAAAACTTTTGAGGAATTAATTCAGACGGCAAAAGGAGCTGCCTCACCAATCATTGTTGGAAAGACGATTGCCCATTTAACCGTTGCCTGGGTGAATTATTTTTTAATTGCCGGGATTATTTTTCCAATTTACGGGCTTTCCAAACCCGGCACCTTTTGGCCCTTCTTTTTACTTTTTTCACTGTTATCGCTGGCCTGTATCGGTATTGGCATCCTGGTTTCATCCATTATAAGCGATATTATAACGGCAACAGATGTGGCGCTGTTCTATACATCGCCGGCATTTGTGTTCAGCGGTTTTACATTCCCCCGTTGGGCCATGCCCTGGTATGACCAGTTT
>DASVMC010000056.1:0-1984 GCA_036384555.1 Niabella sp.
ATGGATGGCCTGGAATTCTGTGACCGGATCTAATCCCATTTTAACCTGAGCCATATACCCGTGATCCTATTAACCGCAAGAAATACCTTACAGGCTAAGATTGAAGGACTGGATGCAGGAGCCGACGCGTACATCGAAAAACCTTTTTCTCCTGAACACCTGAACGCACAGGTTTCAAGCCTGCTGAATAACCGGGTAAAGGTTAAGGAATATTTTGCCAAATCACCGTTGGCCCATATCAATACGATGGCCCATACTAAAATGGACGAGCAATTCCTGGAGCAGCTGCAACAATGTATAGAGGCGAACCTTTCCGATACCCTTATGGATGTGGAATCCCTGGCGCATGCGCTGAACATGAGCCGTCCTACGCTTTACCGGAAAATCAAATCGATCTCTGATCTTTCGCCCAATGAAATGATCAACCTTACCCGGCTGAAAAAAGCCGCAGAGATGATCAGCGAAGGTAATACCTACATGAATGAAATTGCCAGCAGTGTCGGCTATAATTCTTTAACTCAATTTGGAAGAAATTTTCAGAAACAATTCGGGATGTCTCCTACGGATTACTTAAAAAAGCGGTCAGAAAAGTAACAGCGTTCCCGCTGATCTTTCTTATTCCTTTTTTGAAAAGTGTTATCTCAACTGCGTCTGCCTATTATCAGGCCCGTCTCTGATAAATAATGTAAACTACTTTATCCAATGACGTTCTTCGCAGTTACCCCGGCAATAGCGCAGGCAGCCACAAAACCGCTGCTCCAGGCATTCTGAAAATTATACCCGCCGGTTATGCCATCCACATCCATCACTTCTCCTGTAAAAAACAGTTGATCCACTTTCTTACTCATCATCGTATGTGGTTCAATTTCTGAAAGCGCAATACCGCCGGCAGTAACAAATTCATCCTTATACGTTGTTTTTCCGCTCACGGGCAATTCGAATGCCGTCAGGTTCCGGATCAGTTTATTCTGTGCTTTTGCCGGAAGATCCGCCCAACGCATTTCATCGGTGATGTCCGATTGCTGCAGCAAAAAAAGCCACAGGCGGCCGGGCAGGTCTAATGTATTTTTACTACTGATCTTTAGCGTCGCTTTTTCAGAGCGGTTAGCCTGAAATACATTGCGCAAAACCGTTTCCGTAAAGCCCGGGGCCCAGTTCACCAGGGCTGTAAACGTCCATTGCTGTGCAGCTAATTCCCGTGCAGCCCAGGCGCTCAGCCGCAATACAGCCGGGCCGCTTATTCCCCAATGGGTGATCAATACCGGGCCCTGTTGACAGAGCTTTGTTCCCATGATGGTTACTTTTGCGTCGGAAACGCTTAAGCCCATTAATTGGGTGATTGCATGACGCGGGCTGTTAAAAGTAAACAGAGAGGGCACCGGCTCCGCGATCGTATGTCCCAGATCTTTTAACCATTGAAACTGGGTTGACTTGGGAAATCCGCCACAGGCGATGACAACGCGCTCACACTGAATAACGGTTTCCGTAGTATAAACAGCAAACCGGTCTGCATTCTTTTCTATCCGTTTTACATCGCAATGCATCCTGATATCAACTCCATAATCAGCGGCTTCTTTCAGCAGGCAGTCTATAATAGTTTGTGATGTATTCGTGACCGGGAACATACGGCCATCTGCTTCCGTTTTCAACGACACCCCTCTTTCCGTGAACCAATGGATGGTGTCCGTTGTAAAGAACTGGTGAAACAGCTTCTTTACAAAGTGCTGGCCGCGCGGATAACGCTTTGCCATTTCCCCGATTTCGAAGCAGGCATGTGTCACATTACAACGTCCGCCACCACTGATCTTCACCTTGGAAAGTAATTTGTTGCTTTTTTCGAGAAGCACTACCTTTATATTCCGGTTGATACGCGCCAGATTCACTGCACAGAAAACGCCTGAAGCTCCTCCTCCTATTATACAGACTGTTCTTACCAATGAATTAATTTTTGTCAAATATACTGGTCAGGAAGGACAATTGATTT
>DASVMC010000057.1:0-1622 GCA_036384555.1 Niabella sp.
GCCATACCGGCGCCCTCCTATTTGTATTTCATCATCTTTAAAATCTGTTTTCTTAAAAGTTACGGTGGTTCCGTTGCTGAGCTCCCATGTTTTTGTTCCCAGTTTTGGATCTGCGGTTTCCCGGATGATCTTTCCGGCCTGGGGTTGCATAGTCAACAGGTCTGTAGCAATGGTTTTCTCTGCGTCGGCTTTAATATCAGTGCGTGATGCAACGGCATCCACGGTCTGCACCAGGTCGCTGGCTGAAGGAAGACTGCTGGCTTGCGGACCGGTAAGGGTTGCCAGATAATGCGCATTATTTTGTAATGAACGGGCAAAATCATTGATTTCCTTTAGGGTGATCAGTGGCAGTAATTCTTTATAATAGTCGCTTTCTTTTGCAATACCGGGTATGGGTTCGCTGGCCAGGAAATTGCGGGTATATTCATCAACATAATCAGATGATTCCGTTTTATCCCGTTCATTATAGGCTTTTTCCATACCAGCCTCCATCATCTTTTTTACACGGTCCAGTTCCGGTTGGTTAAAACCAAAGCGCTTTGCCTTTTCAATTTCTTCCACAACCGTGGTCAGTCCCTTTTGTGCGTCTGCGGCCGTTGCTACAGCAGCGCTGGCATTGAATTGATCATAGTTGCGTGCATAAGATCCAAAATAAGTATATGCGCCAAGAAACGGAGGATTCGCTTGCTGTGTCAGGTCGCGCAGGCGCTGATTCAGGATACTTGTAAAAATATTCTTGATCAGCTCCTGCTCATACTGTCCCAGCGTTTGCGCCTCTTTTGAGGGGAACGCGCTATATGCGATACCGACCATATAACTGGTGGCCTCTTTATCTGTAACAACCATTCCGTCATTACTGGCATACGGTTTTACATCGGCCAACAGTCTTTTGCGCTCATTTGCCGGGTTGGTCAAGCTACTGAAATGACGTTTTACCATTGCTTCAGCCGTTGCCGGGTCCACATCCCCTACAATAATGGCAGCCATCAGGTCCGGGCGGTACCAGTCCTTATAGAACTTGCGGATAAGGTCGGGATTATAGGTTCGTATAATCGAATCGATCCCGATGGGTATACGATCAGCATATTTACTGCCGGCAAACAGCCTGGGGTAGATCTGGCGGAACATCCGGTCCTCTGCACCTTTACCCATGCGGCTTTCTTCCAGGATCACTTTACGCTCATCATTGATATCATCCGTGTTATAGGTTACATTATGAGCCCAGTCTTCCAGGATCTGAAATCCTTTTTCAAGATTGCCCGGTTTGTCTGTTGGAATGGGTAACATATAAACCGTTTCATCAAAACCGGTATAAGCGTTCAGGTCATTTCCAAATCCTACGCCGATGGTTTGCAGAAAACTTACAATGTCATTCTTCCTGAAATTCTTTGTACCGTTAAAGGCCATATGCTCTGCCATATGCGCCAATCCCTGCTGATCCTCATCTTCGAGAATGGAACCCGCATTGACCACCAGCCTTAATTCTACTTTATTTTCGGGTTTTTTATTCTGGCGGATATAGTAAGTAAATCCGTTGGAGAGCTTTCCTATTTTTACTTTTGGATCAGTTGACAGGGATTCATTAAGATTTACCTGTGCAGCCACATACAGGTTAGCCAATA
>DASVMC010000058.1:0-1902 GCA_036384555.1 Niabella sp.
AATATATACTCTTGCTGTCTGGATGGTTTTATTTAAGGCAAATGATTTTCTGAAATAAGGCGCGGGTTTCAGGTGTATATCCGTTCCATCGCTGATCCAGTTGCCTTTCCAGTTTTGCTGCTGCAAAAGTCCTGTCTCAAAAAAGGCTGTTGGAGATGCTATATACGGAACATTATTTTTGTTGGTAAGCACTACTTTCCAGGCGTATTTTGTAAAAGGCTCCAGGGCTTTGCCCCTATAGGAAACAAGATTGTCCGGAGAAGTAATAGTTCCGGAATTCCATACTTCTTCCCCGGTTTCCTTATGCACGATCACCTGGTAACTGTTTTGCCGCGCGCCTTTTTCTTCATCATGAAGCACCCAGCTGAACCGGGGGGCCGGGTTATCAATTCCTAAGGGGTTAATCAAATGCTCGCACTGGAGACCGGTTACCTGGCTTGCAGCTGTTAATTGCAAAAGAGTTAGTATGCTGAAGAATAAAAAAAACCGATATCGTTTCATAACAGGCAATGTTATTTTATAGCTGTAAGAATAGTTTATTTACAATGATAACAAATTGATTCCTTAAAATTGTATTTCAGGATGGTACAGGATGGTTCTGTTAAAAACCCGTTTTACTTTTATTAGCGGCCTGTATCTAAAAAAAACTGGCAAAAACGGTTGCATACATTCAATACAGCTCTCCAAGGTCTTAAATATATAACCCCATTATTGGATTTTTTAACAGGCCAGGGTATATTTTAAATTATGCAGAGATTAATAAAAGCATTGCTTTTAAAAGCATTTATTATTGCCGCCACTGCTCCTGGAATTGCCCAGGTTGCGCCCGTTGCACCGCGGTTACAGGAACTGAATGGTCGCTTTGATGCCGGTGATAAAAAAGCGTTTCAGCTACCTTCAAAAAGCTACTATCCGGAAACCTGGTTTCATTTTATTGGAGGAAATATTTCAAAAGCAGGAATTACTGGTGACCTTGAAGCGATTTCAAAGGCAGGGATTTCGGGTATTCAGCTTTTTCATGGCCAGTTTGGCGGGCGGTGGCCGGGCGTTGATTCAGAGATTATCTGCCTGAGCCCTTCCTGGGAAGACGCTTTAAATTATACTGCCCGGGAATGCAGACGGCTGGGGCTTCGGTTTACCCTGCAGAATTGTCCTGGCTGGGCAATGGCCGGCGGCCCCTGGATTCAGCCCCGGAATGCTATGCGTCATTTGGTCTGGAGGCGCGAGGATGTAGCGGGGCCAGGACAAACTAAACCTATTCATTTGGCAAAACCGGCTGGGACCGATGAGTCCTGGCGCGATTACAGGGATATTACCGTACTGGCATTCCCGACACCTGAAGGGGATACAGGTACTCCGCTGGTGCCTGCATCGGTAACAGGGAGTTCCGACTTATTATGGAAGGATCTTTTTTCGGAAAAGGAAAATAAACCCATCAACCTTCCTCCTGCAGATCCATCCCATCCTTACCGCATAGAAGTTGATTTTAATACCAACGTTACTATTCGTTCCATAACCCTTCCCAGCATCAATAGTTTCAATCATAGCTGGTGTTACGTACCAGGGGTTACTGTAAAAGGCTTTGCCATTGCTGAGAACGGACAGAAAAAAGAAATTCTGAACACTGCGTTACCTCAAAGCAACTGGCAGGATCAATCGCCGGTCACGCTTGCCTGTGCGGAAACCGGGAGCGTAAAAAAATACCGTTTTGAGATCGTGAATCAGCATGACATGCGGCTCAGTTTTATTAAATTGTTTTCAGCATCCCGGAAAAATAACTGGGAATCGGAAGCGGGATGGACCTTACGGACAATCGAACGAACAGGGGATACTTATTTCCGTTCACCGGATACTTATGTAGACCCGGATAAAATACTGGACCTTACTTCACTAATGGATACT
>DASVMC010000059.1:0-2748 GCA_036384555.1 Niabella sp.
AAAAATGGTGATCTGCTTGGTATAAATAAAGCCTGGCTGGTTCAGCATCAGCGGGGAATAGGCCCTGAGCTGGTAAGCGCCGGACTGAAGCGTTTCCGGCAGTTCTACCTGGCCTATTGAAACCCCCATGTAGGCCGGGAAGATCTTACGGGCTATCACTTCTGATTTATTATTCAGCAGCTCTGTATAAATAGTGGAATTTCTTTGGCTGGGAATATATTCAGACATACAATACCCTTTCAGCCAGATAGTCTGTCCCGCAGTATAGGATTCCCTGTCAGTATGCAGGTAGATCTTTTCTATAGGATTTTGCTGGCTCCAGTTGTTCAGGCGTTGTTCTAAGGTTTGGGAAAAGGTGCAATGTAACAGGTGTATTCCTATAATCAGGAAAAACAGTTTTTTCAGAATCATACGGGTTCTATTATTTTTGCGAATTGAAGCTACAGATTTTTTGACTTATTAAATCCATAAAAGCTTAAAACAGAATCGTTTTTTTGTAAAAATGGGTATTGTGGCAAAAAATCGGCGGCACAACCGCCATTTTGTCTTTACAGACCTATTGGCAGCATTATTGACGGGTTAGCATTGCCAACTAAATAGAATAAGAATTATGAACAAAAATGTAAATCTTCCGGAAGAGGAAAACAGCGGGTTGAATATCAACGCGGATGAAAATGTTAGCGGAACAGAACATTTGACAGATCCGTTGGAAGAGTCGGATACTGACGCACTGGAAACGGAGCTTCGTGAAAGTAAGGATAAATATATGCGGCTGGCTGCTGAATTTGATAATTTCAGAAAACGGACCGCAAAAGAAAGAGTAGAACTGTTTCAAACAGCCGGAAAAGAAGTCATTACTGATATGCTGGAGGTGCTGGACGATGCGGACAGAGCCCAGGCAGAACTGGAAAAATCTGAGGGAAATGCAGCCCTGAAGGAAGGTATTTCTCTGGTTTTCAACAAATTGAGAAGTAAATTGCAGGCAAAAGGATTAAAAGCGATGGAAGCGATCGGTAAAGAATTTAATCCTGATCTTTTTGAGGCCATTACAGAAATTCCCGCTCCAACCGAGGACCTGAAAGGGAAAGTGGTGGATGAAATAACGAAAGGCTACTATCTGAATGATAAAATTATCCGTCACGCAAAAGTTGTTGTAGGAAAATAAAATGTCAAAAAGAGATTATTACGAAGTACTGGGAGTATCCAAATCTGCTACATCAGAGGAAATTAAGAAATCCTACCGGAAGGTAGCGATGCAATACCACCCGGACAGGAATCCTGGTGATAAAGCTGCCGAGGATAAATTTAAGGAAGCTGCAGAAGCTTATGAAATATTAAGTGATGCTGACAAACGGGCACAATACGACCGGTTTGGGCATGCAGGGCTAAGTGGTAACGGACGGGGATTTGGCGGAGGTATGAATATGGACGACATTTTCAGCCAGTTTGGAGATGTTTTTGGAGAAGATCTGTTCGGGAGCTTTTTTGGCGGCGGTGGCGGACGTTCCCGGGGAGGTCAGCGGGCCAGAGGTGTGCGAGGCAGTAACCTGCGTGTAAAACTGAAGCTGAATTATGAAGAAATTGCCAAAGGCGTTACCAAAAATATTAAGGTAAAAAAATATGTGACCTGTTCTACCTGTAACGGAAGCGGGGCCAGGGATAAGGGTAGTGTACAAACCTGTACTACCTGCCAGGGATCCGGACAGGTGCGGAAGGTGCAAAATACGTTTCTGGGTCAAATGCAAACAGTTACTACCTGTCCGACCTGTAACGGGGAAGGCACTACAATAACCGCAAAATGCGGTAGTTGTAAGGGAGAAGGGCGTATTTATGCAGAAGAAACGATCACCATTGAAGTACCTGCAGGCGTGCAGTCAGGCATGCAGTTAAGCGTAAGCGGCAAAGGGAATGCCGGTGAACGGGGTGGTATGCCGGGCGACCTGATTGTGCTGATTGAAGAAGAAACGCATAAAGAGCTGCACCGCGAAGGGCTGAATGTGGCTTATGACCTGCACATATCCTTTACAGACGCTGTTTTTGGAACCAGCCTGGAAGTACCCACGATTGATGGGAGGGCCAAAATAAAGATACCGCCGGGGACACAGAGTGGTAAAATTTTCCGTTTAAAAGGAAAAGGGTTCCCGAATGTTCATTCCAGCTATGAAAAAGGAGATCAGCTGATACAGGTAAACGTTTGGACACCGCAGCAATTGACAGATGAAGAAAAAGCTGCATTGGAAAAACTTTCCGATTCTCCTAATCTAAAGCCGCAACCGGAAAAAACGGAAAAAGGCTTTTTTGAGAAGATAAAAGACCTGTTCAGTTAATTTTTCTGAATATTATTTAAAACCGGGGTACTTGCTCCGGTTTCTTTTTTTAGCCCCTGCGGTTTTGCCGGTGTTTTTCCGGTAATAAGAACAAAAAGAGGTAAAGCCGGCAATATATCCGGAATACCCATTCATTGACTGCTGGTGCGCAACGTCAACAGCAGCACCACCGTGATAAAGAATGAGGGTGGGATCCTATTGAACAGCCCTTTTATTGCTTTTTCGGCAAAAGGTTGGGGGAGCGGCTGTTTTGTTTTAGATTTGCGACCATTATAAAATTGAGCAGATGATCCATATTGTGTTCAACCTGTCGGAGGTTGATTTGATGAAAAAAGTAATGGAGCTGGACGACGCCCTGCAGGGAGATGTCATACAAATAAGAGATGATTTTGCCGTTGGCCCTTTAGCAGAACTGGATACA
>DASVMC010000060.1:0-3539 GCA_036384555.1 Niabella sp.
GTTTTTGGAAGGAAAAGTCTTGAACGATATTATTTTAAAGTATTTGTTATGAGCACAAAAAAGAAAAGAGTGAAACATACATCCGAAGAATTGGCAGAAGCCTATGTATATCCTTCAACTCTAACTCCGGAGCAACGTAAAGAGGCTGATGATCAGCTAAAAGCCGCAAGATCAAAAGTGCAGTCTGCAATGACGGAAGCAGATAAATTGACGGCTGATATTATGCAGCTCAGGTTTCAGTTGGAAGATTACCTGAATAGTGAGAAATATGATCCTAAACTGAGGTTTAGCTATTTCCTGAAAACATATGTACAATTGTTGAATAAGAAAAGAAAGGTTTTTGCACGGGAAATTAATATTGATGAAACAGAATTGAGCCAATTGATCAATGATCATAGATCTCCCGGTGAGAATATTATTATACGTCTGGAAATACATTCTAATAATGCGATCCCGGCCGTTGCCTGGTATAAACTGGTTGAACGGGAAAAAGAGCATTATCTTATTACTAATAAAACGATAAGAATGCGGGAAGAAAAGAATGTATCGAACAGGCTTACTGTGAATATTGATTAATACAGGAACAGGCCTGATATTACTGCTTCCGGGTTTTATTTACTGATAAATTTTTATATACGTTTGAAAACATGAAGAAAGCTGAATTCGAATTCCCGTCCGTATCTATACTCGACAATGATTTTTATAAGTTTACCATGCAATGCGCGGTGATGCAGCTGTTTCCAGATGTGCAGGCCCGGTATACGTTCATTAACAGAGGAAAGCATGCATTCCCCGAAGGGTTTGGTGAAGCCTTAAAAAAGCAGATCATCCGGATGGCTGAATTAAGATTAACAAAAGAAGAACAAAAATACCTTGCAAAGAACTGCCCGTATTTAAATGCAGCATACCTCGATCTGCTGGCTGGCTATCAATACGATCCGGGGGAAGTACATATTGAGCAAAAAGGTAAGGATCTTACGGTAACCGTAGAAGGACATTGGTTCAGAACCATACTGTGGGAAGTACCGATCCTGTTTCTGATCAGCGAACTGTATTATCGGATTACACACCAGGAAAGAGCCATTGATGAAACAGTTATTAAGAGTACGATCGAAAAAACGAAGATCTATAAGGAATTGGGTGTTCCTGTAGCTGAATTCGGAACCCGTAGAAGGCATTCTTATGCAGTACAGCAATTAGTAGTGGATACCCTGACCAAACACGGTGGTAAAAGCTTTGTGGGAACAAGCAATGTACACCTGGCGATGGCGTCCAAAACGAGACCGATTGGTACGCACGCGCATGAGTGGTTCATGTTCCACGGTGCTAAATTTGGTTTTACGATGGCCAACGCCCTTAGCCTGGAGCATTGGACGGATGTATACCGCGGCGACCTGGGAGTGGCGCTTTCTGATACGTATACGAATGATGTGTTCTTTGAACAGTTCGATAAAAAATTTGCCAAGCTTTTTGATGGGGTAAGGCATGACAGCGGTGATCCTATTGCGTATGCAGAAAAAGTGATCGCTCATTATAAAAAGCTGGGCATTAATCCTGCTTATAAGTTTATTATTTTTTCTGACGGGTTGAACACTGAAAAAGTAGCTGAAATTACGCATGCCACAAAAGATAAAATCGGTATTTCATTTGGTATCGGCACCAACCTCACCAACGACGTAGGGCTCGAACCTATGAATATTGTCATGAAACTAACGGGCGTTCAGTTGGACGGGAAGCGCTGGGTGCCAACGGTAAAGCTTTCAGACGAAAAAGGAAAGCACACCGGTGAGCCTAAAATGATACAGCTGGCAAAAGATGTTTTAGGAATTGACTAGCAGATATATATGAATTTATTTATATTAAATGTTTTATTTAGGCTTTTGGTAACAAAAAACCGGTATACTTGCCCTAACTTTGCACTGGTTTTGGAAAATTTCAGGTGCTTTTATTTTTCAGCCACTACATGATTTCAACGAAATCAATCGAACCTTACAACTATTTATTATTTTATTAAAAAAAGTGATTTTTTTAACTATGAAGTTTTGTGTTGTAAAAAAGATAATGCCCTTTATACTATTTATTACAGCTATTGTCAATCTCTCATGGCGTTCAGATATACCGTTGCCTGTAAAAAGCGACCTGGGGATCATGAATCAATACAAATTGTTTTATAACCTGGGCGTAAAATTTACCTATTATAACATGGCTTATGACAGCCTGCACCTGAATTTGCAGGGGCTGTCTGAAAAAGCATTTATATATGCGCTGGATGGTTTTGAAGAATTACAGCAGGAAGGGGTTGCTAAAAATGATTCCATTATAACGATCATCGATTTTGATCAGCCAAGTACCCGCAAAAGGATGTACATACTGGATTTAAAAAATTATAAGGTATTATTCAACACCTGGGTGGCGCACGGGAAGAATACCGGTACATTAATGGCGGCTTCTTTTGGGAATACGATGTCTTCCAATAAAAGCAGTCTTGGCTTCTATGTGACCGATGAACCGTATTATGGCGGCAACGGCTATTCCCTAAAGCTGATCGGATTAGAGAAAGGGATCAATGACCAGGCATTGCAGCGCGCGATTGTATTACATGGAGCCGCTTATGTGAGCCAGTCGAGTATCAATCAATTAGGGTACCTTGGCCGGAGTTTCGGATGCCCGGCTGTTCCGCGTGAATTATCACGCCCGATCATTGAAACCATTAAGGAGGGTTCTGTGCTTTTCATTTATAACAGTTCCTATATGCCTACCATAAAGTATGTGTATAGTTAATGAAGAGCAGGATAAAAATCAGTATGGGGCCGGATCATGATCCGGCCCCTTGTTATATAGAACCGGTTTTTCAGCGCTGAGTTGCTGTTGCTGCAGATCAACGCTTGGGATAAACCGGTTTTTAACTTTCAGGGATCGAATGGACAGAACAGGAAATTATTGTATTTTTAACAATTACAAACAGATTAGTTATGTCATATCGCAAATTATTTTACCTGTTGTTACCCGCTGCTGTTATTCCTTTCCTTTCTTTAAATGCTACTGTTCAGTTGCCGGCGGTTTTCAGCAGCAATATGGTATTGCAGCAAAAAACAGATGCAGCCATATGGGGCACGGCATCCTCCGGAAAAACAGTTACGGTTCAAACCTCGTGGGATCACAGGACCTACCAGGCGAAAGCCAATGAGGAAGGCCACTGGAACCTCAAGATGCACACACCCTCTTTTGGCGGCCCCTATACCGTAAGTATTTCGGAAGACAATACAATTACACTGGATAATGTTTTGATCGGTGATGTGTGGCTTTGTTCCGGTCAGTCAAATATGGAAATGCCGCTGGCAGGGTGGGGTAAAATAATGAATTATCAGCAGGAGATTGCCAATGCCCGTTTCCCAAATATCCGGTTACTCCAGGCGCTGCATATAACAAGCAACACGCCTAAAACGGATCTTGAAGTACGTAATAACGGATGGGATATTTGCACACCGCAAACAATTGCTGAATTTTCTGCGGTGGCGTATTTTTTTGCAAGAACGATC
>DASVMC010000061.1:0-6814 GCA_036384555.1 Niabella sp.
GATCTGCATCAGCGCCATTAAAGGGATTCCGGTAGCGAACATCTTTACCGGGAACGGCAGCGATGAGGCCATCGACGTACTGATCCGCATTTTTTGCGAACCGAGCTTTGATAACATCATTACCCTGCCGCCTACTTACGGCATGTACAGTGTGGCCGCTGCCATCAACAACGTAAAGGTTAAAGAAGTACCGCTGGATGCCGATTTTCAGATGGATATACAGGCTATTGCAGACGCTGTTGACGAGTACACAAAGATCATTTTTATTTGCTCGCCGAACAATCCCAGCGGTAACAGCATTACCCGACGGGACATTGAAATGATCCTCAATAATTTTGATGGCATCGTGGTAGTGGACGAAGCCTATATCAACTATGCCAAACAAAAAACGTTGTCGCTGCAGCTGATGGACCATCCCAACCTGGTGGTACTCCAAACCCTTTCCAAAGCCTGGGGACTGGCCGCTTTGCGCCTGGGAATCGCTTTTGCCAGCCAGGAGATCATTCAGTTAATGAACAATGTAAAATACCCCTACAACATCAATATTGCCACA
Organism: Niabella sp.; assembly: GCA_036384555.1. Lineage (GTDB taxonomy): Bacteria > Bacteroidota > Bacteroidia > Chitinophagales > Chitinophagaceae > Niabella. The sequence goes on from DASVMC010000061.1 coordinate 554, forward strand.
CAGGAACTGGCGTTGCAGGGACTGCAGCATATCCAACAGGTAAATACCTGGATCCGTAATTGCATGGAACAACGGAGCTGGCTGGAAAATGAATTAAAGCAACTGGCATTCACCCAAAAGGTTTATCCTTCAGACGCCAACTTCCTGCTGGTAAAAATGACCGGTGCAAATGATATCTTTAAATACCTGCAGCAAAAAGGCATCATTGTCCGCAACCGCAGCAACGTTCCCGGATGTGCAGATTGTTTACGCATCACCGTTGGTACGGAAAATGAAAATCGTATGCTGACAGACGCATTAAAAGATTATAAGGGCGCCTGACTTTTATAGCGCTGCCCAACAAAAACTAAAAAATGAAAAAAGTATTGTTTATCGACCGGGACGGTACGCTGATCTACGAAGCGCCTCCCACCTACCAGCTGGACTCCATTGATAAAGTGACCTTTTATCCCGGCATGTTCACCTGGCTGGGGAAGATCGCAAAAGAAATGGATTATGAGCTGGTGATGGTGACCAACCAGGACGGGCTGGGTACGAACAATTTTCCTGAAGCCACCTTCTGGCCAACCCAAAACCTGGTAATGCGCAACCTGGAGGCAGACGGGATCCGTTTCAGTGAGGTGTTGATCGACCGGACTTACCCGGAAGAAAATGCCCCCACCCGGAAACCGGGAACCGGCATGCTGACAAAATACATCAACAACCCTGAATACGATCTTGCCGGCTCATATGTGATCGGCGACCGGATCACCGACATCCAACTGGCCAAGAACCTGGGCTGTAAAGGCATCTGGCTGGTGCAGGATGAAACGCTGGGGGGCGCCGAGATCTCGGATTCTGTAAAAGAACTTGAATCCACCATCGCTTTAAAGACCACCAGCTGGCAGGACATTTATGCATTGTTACAGCTGCAATCAAGAGTTGTGGAGCACGAGCGCAACACCAATGAAACAAAAATAAAGGTCAACATCAATCTTGATGGAACGGGACAATGCGCCATTGATACCGGGCTCGGTTTTTTTGATCATATGCTGCACCAGCTGGGTCGTCACAGTGGCATGGACCTGGGTATTGTTACCAAAGGCGATCTGCACATCGACGAGCATCATACCATCGAAGATACGGCCATTGCTTTGGGCGAAGCGCTCGGCCTTGCACTGGGCAACAAGGCCGGTATCGAACGCTATGGCTTCTGTTTGCCCATGGATGATGCCCTGGTACAGGTAGCATTAGACTTTGGCGGCCGCCCCTGGCTGGTATGGGATGCGTCCTTTAAACGGGAGAAGATCGGCGAAATGCCCACGGAGATGTTCTATCATTTCTTTAAATCGCTCAGCGATGCAGCAAAGATGAACCTGAACATTAAGGCCGAAGGTGAAAACGAGCATCATAAGATAGAAGCTATTTTTAAGGCCCTGGCAAAAGCCATCAAAATGGCCATTAAAAGAACACCGGGCAATGATCAGCTGCCCAGCACGAAGGGGATGTTATAACAGTACTCCGGATTCCACGTTGGACCTAAGACCCGGAACATGAAAACCTGAAACAAAAAATGAACACAGTAATTATAAAATATAATGCCGGCAATATTCAATCGGTATTATTTGCCCTCGAACGCATTGGTGTGGCGGCTACCGTTACCGATGATCCGGAGGCTATCCGATCAGCAGACAAGCTCATCTTCCCCGGTGTAGGCGAAGCCAGTACTGCAATGAATTACCTGAAAGAACGGAAGCTGGACCAGTTAATCCGGGAAGCAAAGCAGCCCCTTTTGGGCATTTGCCTTGGAATGCAATTACTGTGTGCGCACAGCGAAGAGAACGACACGCCTTGTTTGGGCATTTTTGATGTGGCTGTTAAGAAATTTATCAGTCCCGATCTGAAGATCCCGCAAATGGGCTGGAACCGCATTCACACAAAAGAAAGCCCGTTATTTAAAAACGTACCCGCAGATGCGTGGTGTTATTTTGTACACAGTTACTATGCCGAGCTGAACCCCGCTACGATTGCCACAACAAACTATGCAACCGAATTCAGCAGTGCCATGCATCGGGATAATTTTTATGGCGTACAATTCCACCCCGAAAAGAGCGCGGAAGCCGGAGAACAGATATTGAGAAATTTTTTAGAACTTTGAGCAATTGAAGAACACTAAAAAATAAATGATGGCAACCAGGCAGATAAAAGAAACCATTCATGCCCAGGGGTATGAAATTTCAATTTATACAGAAGACTTTAAAAATGAGTATATATCGCTTACTGACATTGCCCGGTATAAAAGCGATGAGCCCTTTATTGTGATCAATAATTGGATGCGGGGAAAAGATACAATTCAGTTCATCGGACTATGGGAACAGCTGCACAACGAAAATTTTAAACCTATCGAATTCGATAGGTTTAAAAAAGAAGCTGGCTCTAATGCGTTCACCCTCTCTCCTCAAAAGTGGATTGAGGCAACGGGCGCAATCGGTATTATCTCTAAATCGGGGCGTTATGGTGGTACTTTTGCCCATACGGATATTGCCTTTGAATTTGCCTCCTGGGTTTCTCCTGAATTTAAACTTTACCTGATCAAAGATTATAAACGGCTGAAAAGCGAAGAGAACAGCCGGCTGTCGTTAAATTGGGACCTGAACAGAACTCTTTCAAAACTCAATTACCGCATTCATACCGATGCCATTAAAGAAAATATCATCCCGAAAAGTATTACAAAAGAGCAGGCCGCCATTATCTATGCCCACGAAGCCGATGTACTGAATATGTCCTTATTTGGCGTAACAGCTAAGGAATGGAAAAGGCAACATCCATCGTTAAAGGGGAATATAAGAGACCAGGCAACAATAGAACAATTGTTGGTTTTAGCCAACCTGGAAAGTCTGAACGCTGCATTTATTAAATTGGGATTGCCTCAGAATGAGCGACTTTTAAAACTGAACCAGATGGCCATCAGTCAGTTAACTTCATTATTAAAAAATAATTCAATCAAACAAATCAAATAGACAAAGCAGGAAATGGAAATCATACCCGCAATAGATATTATAGAAGGTAAGGCCGTACGCCTGAGCAAAGGCGATTACACGCAGAAAAAAGTATACAATGAACATCCACTGGAGGTAGCCCGGCAATTTGAAGATGCGGGCCTAAAACGCCTGCACCTGGTAGACCTGGACGGTGCAAAGGCCGGCCGTGTTACCAACTGGAAAGTATTAGAGCACATTGCCGGAAAGACCGGTTTGGTCATCGACTTCAGCGGCGGCATCAGCAGCGAAAAAGACGTACAGATCACCTTTGAGTCAGGCGCTGCCTATGCGGCTGTGGGTAGTATGGCCGTTAAAAAGCCCGTGGTATTCCAGGATTGGCTGACCGCATTTGGCGTTGAAAAATTCATCCTGGGCGCGGATGTACTTGATGAAAAAATAATGATCAAAGGCTGGACCGAGGCCACGGAAATCAATATTTTTAATTTCCTGAAACATTACCGCACCAAGGGCATCCAGCAATTCTTTTGCACCGATATCAGCAAAGACGGGCTCTTACAGGGAAGTGCTGATGACCTGTATAAAAAAATACTCGAAGAGGTAAAAGACCTGAAACTGATCGCCAGCGGCGGCGTCAGCAGTCTGCAGGACCTGGAAAATCTGCAGGCGATTGGCTGCCATGGTGCCATTGTGGGAAAGGCCATTTATGAAAACAGGATCAGCTTAAACGAGCTGGCCCTGTTTAACAACTGATCATTCCCGGGAACCCGGTTTAACGTTCGGCAGCAACTCAGATCCGGGACAAAAAGCAATGAATTAAAATTTTAAGCATTAAACCGCAAACAGCATCATGCTCGCAAAAAGAATCATACCCTGCCTGGATATAAAAGACGGACGTACCGTAAAAGGCACCAATTTTGTACAGTTAAGGGATGCCGGCGATCCGGTAGAACTGGCTATGCGTTATTGTACGGAAGGTGCCGATGAACTGGTATTTCTCGACATCACTGCAACAGTAGATAAACGCAGGACGCTTGCCGACCTGGTGCGCAATATTGCCACACATATCAATATCCCGTTTACGGTTGGCGGCGGCATCAATACGGTAGACGACGTGTCCGTATTGATGGAGCACGGTGCCGATAAGATCTCTGTAAACACCTCTGCTGTCAGAAATCCGCAGCTGGTAAGCGATCTGGCCAGGAACTTCGGCAGCCAGTGTGTGGTGGTGGCCATCGACATAAAATTGTTCAACGGTGTTTGGAAAGTGGTCACCCATGGCGGGCGGAATGCCACAGACCTGATCGCTACGGAATGGGCAAAGACAGTAGCAGATCTTGGTGCCGGGGAGATCCTGCTGACCTCCATGGAAAACGACGGCACCAAAAACGGGTTTGCGACCGATATTACCCGGCAGATCAGTGAGGCGCTGCCGATACCGGTGATTGCCTCCGGCGGCGCCGGAACGATGCCGCATTTCAAAGAAGTATTTGAAGCCGGTGCCGCAGATGCCGCCCTGGCCGCCAGCATTTTCCATTTCGGCGAAATCGGGATCGGCGCTTTAAAAAAATATTTAAAAGAAAATAACATTCCTGTCCGGCTGTAGTCAGACGCCGCATAACAGGATCCGGGAATTGAAACATTAAACCTGAAACCTTAATTTTAGACAATGATCGACTTTTCAAAATACAACGACGGGTTAGCGCCTGTAATCATCCAGGACGCTGCTACACAACAGGTGCTGATGCTGGGATTCATGAACGCCGAAGCCCTGGAAAAAACCAAGGCGGAGGGCAAGGTCACTTTCTACTCCCGCAGCAAGCAACGCCTGTGGACCAAGGGCGAAACATCCAATAATTTCCTGCTGGTAAAAGAGATCCTCGAAGACTGTGATGCAGATACCCTGCTGATCAAGGCAGACCCTCAAGGGCCCACCTGCCATACAGGAACCATCAGCTGTTTTGGAACCGGAAATGATACGTTCTCATTACAGGCCCTGGAACAGGTGATCCGGGACCGGAAAAACAATCCGACAGAAAAATCTTATACCGCATCCCTTTTTGCAAAGGGTATCAATAAGATCGCGCAGAAGGTAGGCGAAGAAGCGGTGGAAATTGTGATCGAGGCCAAGGACGATAATAAGGAATTATTCCTTGGAGAAGCAGCCGACCTGATGTTTCATTACCTGGTGCTGCTGCAGGCCAAAGGATTTGAGCTGAAAGACGTGTTACAGGTGCTGGAAACAAGACATAAGAAATGAGCTTTCAGAGCTGAAAACGCCTATGCTTGTTTCCGGTTAAGGGAATCCATTTGATGCAGGATACCGGATGCCAGGCCCTGAAAGCTGATATCTGAAGACTAAAAACTGAATACTGAACCTGCGTTTTAGATCTCAACGCTCCTATTTCAGGTCTGACGGCTTATACGCTTATAAATTAAGTAAATATTAACACCTTACAGGGCCGGCGTCATTGGTTACTTTCTGATGTTAACAGAACCAATCCTAAATTTGTGTGTTGAACAGAAGATACCGATACCTGGTCCTGACAGTATCCTTGTTGTTGCCATTTGCTTTTGAGAACCTGGCTTATGCACAAACAGCGGATACCGTGCGCGTTCCTCCTATGCCCTCCATGCAGGAGATCATGAAGGATTGGGGCCCTCTCGATTCTACGAAAGTAGGAGCTATCTGGTACGGCCCGGATTACAATTCATTTAAAATGATGCCCTATGCTGAAGAACAGAACATATGGATATCAAAGTTGCCTCCTGCCCAGCTGGAAAAGGTAAAGCAGGAATGGAGCCGTTTGCGCAATGCAGTATATGTCTGCTACCCTTACGCGTTAACCGCCGCAGCTACGATCAATGCTATTAACAGGCAATTAGAGGGGGTCTCGGATAAAAAAGCACGAAAAGCCATTATCAAATCAAGGGAGCAGGAATTAAGAAAGAAATTCGCAGATCCTATGAGCAACCTGTCCGTTTACCAGGGAAAGGTACTGATGAAATTAATTTACCGGCAAACCGGCGATGATTGCTATGAGATCATTAAAGAATTTAAAGGCGGATTCAATGCACGCATGTATCAGACAGTAGCTTTTTTTTATGGCGGGAGCCTGAAACAGGACTACGATATCCGGAAAAACAGTTTTGACCGGCAGATTGAAGATTTTGTGCAGGAGATCAACAGCACCTGGTATAATAATCCTTACAGGCCCCGTTAGTGACCGGGGCCTTTCCCGGATCTTCAGAAGATGGATACTCACTGAGCAAAATGAATCTG
>DASVMC010000062.1:0-6989 GCA_036384555.1 Niabella sp.
CGGGGTCGATTTTATTGAGGCCATAAAAGAGATTAAAGAACTGATGCCGGCGGTAAGTATCAGCGGCGGGGTCAGTAATCTTTCGTTTTCTTTCCGGGGAAATGAACCGGTGCGGGAAGCGATGCATGCCGTGTTTTTATATTATGCAATTAAGGCCGGCATGAACATGGGGATCGTAAATGCGGGACAGCTGGCAGTATATGATGAAATTGAACCGCAGCTGCGCCAGTTGTGTGAAGATGTGATACTGAACCGGAATAATGCGAATAATGAAGCAACGGAACAGTTACTGGCATTTGCGGAAACGGTGAAATCGGCTGGTAAAATCATTAAGAAAGATCTGGCTTGGAGGGATACGGCGGTGGAAGAGCGGCTGAAGCATGCGCTGGTGAACGGTATTACCGATTATATTGATGAAGATACGGAGGAGGCGCGTTTGAAATATCCCCGCCCGCTTGAAGTAATTGAAGGCCCCCTGATGGCAGGGATGGATGTAGTAGGGGATCTGTTCGGATCCGGTAAGATGTTTTTGCCACAGGTGGTAAAAAGTGCCCGTGTAATGAAAAAGAGCGTGGCCTGGTTAACCCCCTTTATTGAGCAGGAAAAGCTGGATAATCCGGATATCAATGAGGATTCGGCGCCCAAGATCTTACTGGCAACCGTTAAAGGCGATGTGCATGATATCGGCAAAAATATCGTAGGAGTGGTATTGGCCTGTAACGGGTATAAGATCATTGACCTTGGCGTAATGGTGCCTACGGACAAGATCCTGGACACTGCGGAAAAAGAACAGGTGGCTATTATTGGAGTAAGCGGTCTGATTACGCCATCACTGGATGAAATGGTGAACGTGGCACATGAAATGCAGCGCCGGCAGATGAAGCAGCCATTATTGATCGGGGGAGCAACCACATCCCGTATGCATACGGCTGTAAAAATTGCTCCTCAGTTTGACAAAGGAGTAGTGCATGTTTTGGATGCATCCCGTAGTGTAACAGTGGCCGGGTCCCTGTTAAATCCGGAGCAGAAACCGCAGTTCCTGGAAACGATTAAAACAGAATATTCCAAGCTGGCGGCTGATTTTGCCAGTAAGAAAAAGGTAAAGGAATTTTTGAATATAGAACAGGCAAGAGAAAATAAAGCGCCGCTTAACTGGACCGGCTTTCAGCCGCAGGTACCCGCTTTTACGGGTATAAAAAAATTCCCGGATTATGACCTTGCGGAGATACGGAAATACATTGACTGGCAGCCGTTCTTTATTTCCTGGGAGCTGCATGGTAAATTTCCCCAGATACTGGAAGACCCGGTAGTTGGTAAAGAAGCGCAAAAACTATACGTGGATGCCAACAAAATGCTGGATCAGATCGTTGCGGAAAAATGGCTGACAGCCCAGGGCACCGTTGGTTTTTGGCCGGCTTCAAAAACAGCAGATGATACAGTGGAGATCCTGGAAGGGGATAAAAAAACAGCGCTTCAGTTCCTGCGCCAGCAGATAAAAAAGGCAGCAGGGCAACCCAATCTGAGCCTGGCAGATTTTATCTGTCCGGCACCTGCTGAAAGAGATCCGGAGCAACCGGTTGATTTTTTAGGTGCTTTTACGGTTACCATTCATGGTATTGAACCGCATCTGGAACGGTTTATAGCACAAAACGATGATTACAGTAAAATTAACCTGCAGGCATTGTCTGACCGGTTTGCGGAAGCCTTTGCTGAATTGCTGCATGAAAAAGTGAGGAAGGAGCTATGGGGATATGTAAAGAATGAAGGTCTTACCAACGAGGAGCTGATCCAGGAGAAATACCAGGGCATCCGCCCCGCACCGGGTTACCCGGCCTGCCCCGACCATACCGAAAAATATAAGCTGTTCCAGTTGCTGGGCGGCGAAGAACAAACAGGCATTCATTTAACCGAAGCATTAGCGATGTACCCTGCATCTTCCGTCTGCGGCTGGTACTTCAGCCATCCGGAAAGCAAATATTTTGGTGTAGGGAAAATACAGGAAGACCAGTTCCTGGATTATGTGCAACGTAAGCACATGCCGGAGGAAGATATGCGCAGATGGCTGCGCCCCGTATTGGAATAGCATGCATCCATAAGGCGGCCGTTCTTTAAGCGCTGTTTGCCGGTTCCTCAAGCTTTGTATCAAAATAATGATCAAAAGCAGCAGTGGCATAGCTCAGTAACCGCCCGTTTTCACCAAGCTCTGAAGATACAATGGAAGCCTTTTCCCGTATCTTCGTCATACAATAGGTATTGATCGCCTGTTGCATTGGTAGTGTAATATACTGGCGGGCTTCGGCTATTTTCCCGCCAAGAATAATCAGCTCGGGGTTAAACAGCTGGATCAGCGTAGAGATCCCCTTTCCCATATTGCTGCCGATATTGGAAAGTAATTTGATAGCATACTGATCACCACGGTTGGCGGCTTTAATAACAACCTCGGCTTCTATATTATCCAGCTCATTGGGAGAGAGTTCCGCCAGTATGGAGTTTTTTCCCGAGAGAATGCCTTCCCGGGCCATTTTTGCAAGTGCCTGCCCGGAAGCAACCGTTTCAAGGCACCCGTGCTTTCCACAATAGCACAGCTCCCCGTTATCCACAAAAGGAATGTGTCCCATTTCTCCTGAAAAACCGGAAGCCCCATGCCGGACGGCTCCGTCCATTATTATACCCAGCCCAACACCCCAGTCCATCAGCAATACCAGTGCATTTTTCTTTCCGACTGCCTTGCCATGGCGCAATTCAGCAAGCGCCGTTCCCTTCACGTCATTCTGAATCGTTACCGGCAGCCGGAATGCTGTTTCAAAAGCCTCACGGAGCGTTACAGAAGTATCACTGGTCAGATAACTGTAATTTTCGCCGGCAACAGCATCCACCAGTCCGGGCATGCCGATGCTTATTCCGACCAGTTTCTTTTTGTCAATACCGGACCGGCTGATCAGTTCCTGTGCTGATCGCTGGATCAGTTGGATATCCTCCCTGTTCTTTGAAAGTTTATGAGTAATGCTGGTAACCGGTATGCTTGCTGTATGGGTATTGTCCATAATGACCATCTTCATTGTAAATAGTTCAATGTCGATACAGAGTACATAAAAGGAACCTGGTTTTAAACGGAACAGGTCGGGCTTTCGGCCGCCTATGGACCTGCCATAACCGTTTTTTTCGATCAGCTTGCTGTGAATAAGATCATTAAGCAGTTTAAGCGCCGTTGGCGTACTTATAGCAAGGGTCCTGCAAATATCATTCACGGAAGCACTCCCGGCATCGTATAAATGCTTTTGTAATCTTAATTTTAAAAGATGCTTCTTTCTTGTGTCTGTAACAGGGGGTGCCTGCTTTTTGCTGACAGTCGTTTTTGTTTTCATATATAGCAGATTTTGATTGCTGAAAATAAAACTTATTTCAAAAATTTAACAAAGAGAACAAAATAAATAAAAGATTACTATATATTTTCTTAATAGATAAATTATTATAATAAGAACTAAAAATGAATCGGTAATATTTTTTACATTTTATAAGCTTCAGGTATAAAGAATTCAATAAAAGGAAAGCACCGGCTTGTTTTTATATCCGTTCCGGATACTATTCCAAACAATCTCAGAACGCATTGGTTGCTATAAAATGCTCATATAGCTCTTTCCAGCCTTTATACGGACCTTCATCAGCAAAAGAATGGTTATGCCAGATCATGCTGAAGAAACCGTTGAAGGCCTTTACTTCATTGTATAGTTGCTGAAGATCCGCCAGTGCTGCAGCGGGTGTATCCTTTTTGTAAAAAACAGAGGTGGCTTCCATAAAGCAGAACGGAAAAATAAGAAGACCGGTAGCCGTTTCTTTTTCGAGGTCGTACCAGTAAAAAGGAGTTGCTACCGAAGCACGGAACCCGTTATCGTCTGCGAAGCCCATAGAAAAATCAAAGCGGATGCCTGCCTCAAGCAGGTTACGGTAGGTACGTGGCAGGGTTAGTTTTAAAAAATGCTGACGCGATGCATTGATCTGGGTTCCGGTAAGGGCAGCCAGCCGTTCTTTCTCCTTCTTAAGCAGGGAGGTGTTTTTGTTACTTTGCCAGGAAGGATGTAGCCCTACCGGGTAACGGATGACGTGATCCGCTATCAAAGCCTTCATATACTGATTTGCAGGCGGACTATTTTTATCATACGCGCTGGAAGTTGCCGCCACTAAAAAAAAATAGTAAGGTTTTAAGTGATGCTTTTCATGCAGGTGGTTCAGCCAGCCAAACTGATCAAAAGGATCTTTTTCTTTTCCGGTTAGTACCCTTAAGCGCCTGCCGAAGGCAGAAAAACGGAGGCTGAAAGCTTCTTTTAGAAAATTCATCCCGTTTCTGAAAAAGCCTTTATGTTGATAACTCCAGGCCATATCAATATCGTAGGTGGGAATAAATAAAAAAGAGGATGAGCGAAAGAGGCAGTCCGGGAAAATCCGGAGCAATTCCTTTTTCAATAATTCCATCCAGTAATGGATCAGCGGTTTTTTTAAAAAGCCATTTTTACAGGCGAGGGATTGTGTGGCAGGGAATCGGCCGTACCGGTCTGGCTCAAAAGGTAAATATTCTTCATACCGGCTGAGCAGGTAAAAGCTGGCGGCAAAAAGATCAAATCCTGTCCGGCTTTCATTACAGAAGAAAACGGGAATAGCATTAATGTTTTTTACAAGAATAGTTTGTGCTTGTATACCGGTTTGCCCCAGTAAACCCTGTGGAATGATCGACAGGCAGGGACTATTAAATGCAGCGCCGGAATAGTTGATTTTCGCACCCTGGTCAGTATCAAATACGGCTGCGTCATCAGTCAGCTGCCACTCTTCATTACCCAGCTCTTTGGAAAAGAACTGTACAATGTATTGCAGACGGGGAGTAATATGTGTGCTATAAATCAGCATCAACTTTGTCTGTCAAAAATAAGCGGAATCGTGTCATTGAAGCAGTATCATTTTTGATATTATGAATTATTCACATATGTTATTTTTGAAAGGAACACAGAAGCGTATCTTTTTAGCAGGAAACCCGTGGCCGGATTTTTCAGTTTAGCCGATTTTTAGCCGGTCACTCCTTTTCGATCCGTTCAAAGACCGTTGTAGTAACCGGGTGTGCCTTATTCAGGAAATTGTCTTTAAAGTTCAGCCCTCCGTTGCATTGTATGAGCAGCTTTTGATTGACCACTTTCATTTCGCAATAGGGCGCATGGTGATCAGCATTCTCGGCAGGCTGTATCAGCTTTTTACCTTCTGCCCGTACCTTGTACGCGTCTGCGGTTTCCTGTTTGTGAAGATTGCCGGACCAATCGTTGATTGTTGCATACTCCTGGCCTTCTTCAAAATAAATGCGGATGTATCTTTTGTCCTTTTTATTATACCAGGTGCCTTTGTAAATTTTTTCCAGCTGTTTTATTGTTGCAGCTGATTGGGAAAAAGAGAGACAGACCTTTAAAAACAGGGCTAGGGTCAGCAGCATGTAAAGGAACAGGTTCCGGGAGCGCCCCGCTTTTATTCTTTCCGTTAATGTATGCTGTTGCATTGCTTTAATTGATTGGCGTACACGCGCCGAACCGGCGTTAAAGATTACGCTTTACCTTGTTGCTTCCGCTCCTGCCATTGCTCAGTAAACGATTTTTTTGGAAAATGTAATTTACCGTGATTCCTGGTCCAGGCACCGGCAACCAGGTTCATAAAAGTGCCTTTTACAGTTCCGTTAACCATATCCATGCGGCTGCGCTTCAGCATAGCCGATTTCCATAATTTCCAGGAGAATTTTTCTATCAGCGGGGCATAGCCTTCTTCCTCGGCTTCATACCGGTTTTCCAGCAGCAACTCGTGCAGGTTGATCTTTACGGCACATACTTCCGTGCAGTTTCCGCAAAGCGAGGAAGCATGGCTCAGGTGTTTCCACTCTTTCATGTCTTTCAGGTGCGGCGTGATCACGGAACCGATAGGGCCGCTGTAGGTAGTGCCGTAAGTATGACCACCAATGTTTTTATAAACGGGGCAGGCATTAAGACAGGCGCCACAACGGATACAGTACAAAGCTTCGCGCGTTTTTTCATTGGCCAGCATTTTGGTACGGCCATTGTCCAGGAGGAGCACGTACATTTCATCGGGACCATCCACTTCCTGCTCTTGCCGTGGTCCGGTAACAATAGTACTGTAAGAAGTAATGCGCTGACCGGTTCCGAAGCTGCTGAGGAGTGGCCAGAACAACGCCAGATCGGTCATGGAAGGGATCACTTTTTCAATACCCGCTACAACAATATGTGTTTTAGGTATAGAGCAGCTTAAACGGGCATTCCCCTCATTTTCAGTAATAGCGATACCCCCGATATCAGCAATTAAAAAATTAGCACCTGTAATACCCACTTCTGCTTCCATATATTTTTGGCGCAGTTTTGCCCTTGCTGTCAGGGTCAGCTGCTCCGCGCTGGCGTCGGGATCGGTTCCTAATTTTTCAGCAAAGAGCCGCGCAATATCCTTCCGGCTTTTGTGCATAGCCGGGGTTACAATATGATAGGGTGGTTCTCCGTCGAGCTGTTGAATATATTCGCCGAGATCAGTTTCCACACTTTCAATTTGATGTTGTGCAAGATGATCATTCAGATGCAGCTCCTCGGTAACCATACTTTTGCTTTTTACCACTGTTTTGCAGTTCTTTTCTTTACAAATTTCCAGGATGGCTGCATTGGCTTCATTAGCATCGGCACACCAGATCACTTTGGCACCGCGCCTGGAAATATGAGCTTCAAAATTCTCCAGGGTTTGATCCAATACCTCAATTGCTTTCCATTTCAGGTTCTTTGCGCGCTCCCGTGCCAGGTCCAGGTCTGCAAATTGTGCCTGTCCGCCAGGAACGGCTGCATTGTATTTGGCAATATTATAATTAATGACCTTGCGATGCTCCCGGTTGAAAGCCTTTTCCTTACTCTTTTTTTGAAATGCGGATGCTGAGTGCGACATGGCAACAAATTTAGCCAAATGCCGCG
>DASVMC010000063.1:0-4497 GCA_036384555.1 Niabella sp.
ACAATCATCAACCCCATCATTAAAGACCAGGTAACGTTTATGCAAACTGCCTCAGCTACCAATGGCCGCATCACCACTTTGCAAGTTACCTTAATGCCCGGCGGCGGCACGCCCTTGCACTATCATAAAAACTTTTCAGAAACCTTTGTTGTTACCGAAGGCGTATTAACCATCCGGTTAAAGCATAAAACTATTCCCCTTACCGCCGGAGGTAAACTTACGGTAGACGCGGGACAGGCGCATCGCTTTTCAAACGAGTCTTCCCAGCCCGTTGTTTTTACCACGATAATTGTTCCCGGCTCGGAAGGGTTTGAATATGCCCTGCGTATTTTATACGGCCTTGCCGCCGATGGTAAAACCGACGCCAAAGGAATGCCCAAAAACCTGCTGGCATTGGCGGTGGTTTCAAAAATAAGCGATATGCGCCCTGTAGGAGCAGGTGCGCTCATGACCCCATTTTTTGGGTTGCTCAACTTCATTGCCGGAGTTTCAGGATTCCATAAAAAACTGTTGAACCGATATTGTAAAAAACAATGATAATAAACTTCCTGCTTTTATCATGAGAATGAACCCCCAAATCAGGCTTAAGCAAGAGACTAAAAAAAATTTTAGGTGCCCCTTCTCAAGAGCAGAGATAAAAAATGATCTATTATTGTATAGAACAACATCATTTTTAAGATGAAAAAATTATTTTCTTTCGTGGTATTCATCGGAGTATTTTCCTTTAGCGCAAATGCGCAGCTTACAATTAATACACAACTGTCCCCTAATTTAAAAGGGCCATATACTGGTACACTTTTAGTGTACACATTGAGTGATACAACGCAACATTTCGGTAATGATGCTTCTGAAAATGAAGCCGCCTTTTCTATACCGGTTAATAACTGGACTTCTGAAAAAACGATTACTTTATCAGCATCTGTCAAATTTTTAAACAAAAGAATTGACGAACTGACAGATGGGTATTACAGGATGATTGCCATTTTAGACACCAATATTTCTGAAAGAAGAAAATTAGCGGTGGGCAATTTATATACCAGGAAAGAAGAAGTGGTAAAAGTAGAAAAAGGCAAGCCGACAACTGCCAATCTGGTATTGAATTTTGCTATCGAAGAACAACCATTTAAAGAAAATGATTCTACAAAAATGGTTAAATTTTTATCGCCGTCGTTAACATACCTAAAAAAGAAAAATACGTACATAATAGCCGGCCTTTTCTTACCGCCATCTTATTATAAAGATAAAAAACGTACGTATCCTGTCATTTTTATTAACCCGGGCTGGGGCGGTACACATTACCATGCCATGTACGATAAAGTACGTGAGTTGTATGGCGTTGGTTTAGGAGAAGAAAAGATCTATGTTTTTTTAAATCCTGAAGCGCAAACGCCTTATGGTTTACATGCTTTTGTGGATTCGAGAGTAAATGGTGCCTGGGGAACAGCGCTGGTCAATGAATTTATTCCTTATTTAGTGGCCAATTACAGGGTAGATAAAAATCCTAAACTTCATTTTTTAACCGGCCAGAGCAGTGGCGGCTATGGCTCGCTATGGCTGGCATTACATTTCCCTGATAAATTTGGCGGAACATGGGTTACTTCACCGGATCCTGTAGATTTCAGCAATTTTATAGGTGTGAACTTATATAAGGATAAAAACTTCTTCTTCGATAATAAAGGAAAAGAAAGAGGATTTATGAAAGTGAATGGCCAATATAAGTCAACCATAAAAAAAGTTATTCAGTTGGAAAGATTTGAAGGTGACGGTGGACAACAGCAATCTTTCGAAGCAGCATTTGGCGTTCCAGATGCGTATGGACGGCCCATTCCATTAATGGATACTCGAACAGGAACCATTCATCCTGCTGTTGTAAAAGCATGGAAAGACTATGATATGGCTTTATATACAGTTGCTCATGCCAAAGAACTTAAAAAATTAGCCGGCCCGGTTTACATTTATGTTGGCGGTAACGACAACTTTTCTTTAAACGAATCCGCTGATGCTTATAAGGCTAAAACAGAAAAATCAGGGTTAAATATAAAAGTGATAACCGATCCGGAAGCAGATCATTTCTTGGTGAGAAATGCAGCTATGTCCAAACAAATGCAAAAAGAGATAGACACAATTATAAAAAGCGTTCAGTAATCGTTCTTAAAAGCAATCGCATTCCAGCTAACACGTTTATTGACTTTACCAACTAAAGTTTATCTTTCTGCAAGTCCTTCAACTGCTTTACCAATACCAACAAGTGTTTTGCCTGAATGCCATTTTCGTAAATCGGTTCAGCATAATTGTCCGTAAAGAAATCTTTTTTTATGTCGGTTATTTCAAAGCCAAGTTTCTGATACAAATAAAGTTGACCAACACTTGAATTGGCTGTTCCAATGCAAATGCTTTTTTTCTTTTTAAGCAAAGCAATCTGCATAACATTCTCTATCAAATAATGCCCGACCCCTTGACCTTGAAAATCTGGCCTTACTGCAATGTTTTTTATTTCCACTACTTCTGCTGTCAAAGGAAATAAAACCACTACCCCAATCGTTTCATCATTTTGTCTTGCAATATATAAATCGGATCGTTTCAAATATTGATCAACCAGCCGTTTCGAAGGATCGGCAAGTAACAGAAGGTCGTAAGGTATTGGGTCATTCTTGTCAAGCTTAATAAATGTTATTATATCTTTAAGAATCATTCTATTGTGTATATAGGATATAGTTCCTTACCGCCTAATGCACAAACAGCCTGCCGTTCGCAAGGGCATTTGAAAATATAAGCACAACACTATTGCCTACTGTTCAAAAATACTCAATCCATTACCAGCTTCCACACCCCGTTTATTTTTTTCCATACCGAATTGTAAAGCCCTTTGGTTATCTTATCTCTTCCCAGGCTGTCTTTTACGGTCATTTTGTACCAGCCGTAGGTATAACCCAGATCCCCGCTTGCCGCCACATCCGTTTTTTCGGCTTTCCAGATGAGGGTAAAAGGCGGCTTAGTGCCGTTCGGATATTTGCGAACGTTATTTTTTATAAATGCCATTCCACGAATTACTGTATCTCCGCTATCGAACAATGCAATGTCATCAGCCGCCACATCCAGCATGGCGGGATAAAATCCTTTTTGTGCGGAAGCGTCGGAAAATGCCTGCTCGGCGGCCTGCAATTCCTGCTTTAAACTTTCTACGCTGCTGTTTTTTAAAGTTAGCTGACAAGATATTGTCAACAAGCACATGCAGATGATGGATATGTGTTTCATTGTCTTGTCAGTTATAATTTAGTACGTCCTTTTTACCCGGAAAGACCCAGCAATATGCCGGTTCGTAACGTCGCAATTTTTAATATTATATAGTGTTCCTTCGAATGTACCCTTCACGATACCGCCACCGCTTTCGCCAAAAGTTTCAAAAACAACGGCACCTTCCCCAAATACTTTTTTATACGTATCGCACTCTGTATAATCACTCTTATAGGTTACATAATTATCAGTGCCACCAAAGGTGGATGTTTTAGGATCGTCCAGCTCACCAAAGCTATATTTACCCAGCTTCGTACCGTTAGTATGAAAACTTATTTCACTGTCCACTGCTGTAGCCGTCATAATAGCATGGCCATCAAATACGCCTAAAGCGAAAAACATACCCGTGTACTTTTTACCGCCTATTGTCCAGATTACATATTCATCCGGCAAAATGGTCAGTTTTTTTCTTACAATGGAAAGACCGCCATTGCCGGGACGGCGGGGATCTGACTGACTGAGTACGTTTTTAACGGTTACTTCAATCATCACCTCCGTTTTACTATCCGTGGCGGGTGCGGTATATTTTACTTTTGCGCTTTTATCACCAGAAATCGTGCCACCACCAGATACTACCTTCCACGCTACGATTTTATCAGATGTAAGGGGAATGGCTGTCAATACCAAATCTTCAGACTGCTCGTTTTCCCTGTAAGAATCCATTGCAAAAACACTTAGCTCTACTTCTTCTTTCGAGCCTATCTCATCTTTTTGAGAATGAATTTCAATTTCCCTAAAACAGCTCCAGTCGCTAAAATGTGTGGTAGCCACTTTTAAGGTCTTGCTCGCTTTGTCTAAAGTGCAGTCCATTACTTTATGCCACACCCCGTCGCTGCTTTGGTAACAAGGATAGAGATAATCTTCCCCACCGCCGGCAATATCGGCATCCGTATATCGAAAAGTAATTTCCACCGGTTTTTTCAGGATGATGTCTTCGGGTAATATCCTGAAAAGGCGACCAGTGCTTACTGCCTTATTAGGCGTTACTTCCTGTATGGAAAATTCTGTATTCGCATCCACCGCGCCGGCCGGTATCTGTACGGAAATGTACTGATCGGGTATGGTGATAACCCCTCCAGCAGCACCAATCGTAGCTTTCGTGGCTGTGCCCATTAGCTGGCCGGGTGCAGTCTTTATGGGATCTGCAGGTTTGCCGGGCATATGCGTATCGCTTTTTTTACAGCAAATCCCTAAAGCAAAAAG
>DASVMC010000064.1:0-10334 GCA_036384555.1 Niabella sp.
GACACACATCCCATATCCGGGGTCTTCTTATTGCCCATGGGGGATGGAACCTTCATCCTGCCTGTAAATGCAGCCATGCGGAAAGGCATCCGCAAAAAAGAAGGAGCGATGGCAGCGGTTACTCTACAGCCGGATGCAAAAAAATATGAGCTGAACAGAGAACTGATGGAATGTTTGCAGGAGGAGCAAGAGGTGCTGGTTTATTTCAGGTCACTGCCTCCATCGCGTCAGCATTATTTTAGTAAATGGGTAGATGCCGCAAAAACCGATGCAACAAAGGTGCAGCGTATTTCAAGAGTGGTGCATGCCCTGCAAAACAAATGGGATTACGGACAGATGATCCGGTTTTATAAACAGCGCTGAATTGTTTGCCGGAGGTAAACCGGTGGTCTGTCTGTAAAAGGCTGGTGTTACCGTGCTTCAATAAAAGTTTTTATTTCCTTGAATTGCAGCAGGCTTTTGTTCTCAAGGGCATATTTATTGGTGAATTCAAGAAGCACATTTAGCCCGCTTACAGAAAATACTTTTCGTTGCCCCTGCTTGCAGATGGTAATATAGTCTGTTCCCTCATCGGTGATCGCATTCTGTATTACCGTAGTATCTTTTACCTTGATCATGAGGTTCTGATTGAGCAGCAATGGGTTTAAATTGAATGCACCCGCTGCGCATAAGGCATTGAACTGGCTATTGGCCCAATCCTGGTCCGCATCCGTATAGGCTCCTGTCACTTCATATTTCTTTTTACCGGAATTGTAGGTGCCGGTAATGAGCAGGTGCTGCCATTTTCCGTTTCTGGTGCCGATAATACGGGCCGTATAGGACTGATCTATCGGGGCATTCTGGTGCTCCAGCATCAACGCCAGCTGAAACTGATTAAGAAAAGTATCCAGCGCCAGGTAACCCGGCCTTTTTTGCGATGCATCTGAAAAATTGATCCCGCAACTACCCGGCTGTGAAAAAGCAACGGTGGTGACCAGCAATGCCATCCATAATGCCAGCAACTGTTTCATAAATCTGTTTTGGCAAATTTAATCCTTTGCCGACATTTGCAATGATTAAATAAACCTAATGAGCGTAGATCTACAAAAGATAAAACAACCCTTTTTTATAGGAATAGCCGGGGCGGGCATGAGCGCTATTGCACAATATTTACAGGGAACAGGCATGCAGGTATCCGGCAGCGACCGTTTTTTTAATGAAGGGAAAGCGGCTGATATTAAAACAAAGCTGGAAGCAGCAGGCATCCGGTGTTTTTTGCAAAACGGGGAAGGGCTGCATGCGGATACAGACCTGGTGGTTGCCTCCACCGCTATTGAAGACACGGTTATTGAAATAAAAAAGGCAAAAGAGCTGAACATACCGGTTATCCGCAGGTCTGAACTGCTGGCATTGATAGCTGCCAGTAAAAAGACCATTGCAGTGGGGGGCACCAGTGGTAAAAGCACCACAACAGGAATGTTGTTTGATGTGTTGCAATACGCAGGTAAACATCCGTCCGTGATCAGTGGGGCCGGGCTGGTAAGCCTGATCAAAAAAGGAAAAATCGGGAATGCTTTTGTGGGGGAAGGCGACTGGCTGATTATTGAAGCGGATGAAAGTGACGGTTCTATTGTGCAGTACCGCCCGGAAATAGGTCTGCTGCTGAATATTGAAAAGGATCATAAAGAGCTGGATGCCCTGATGGATATATTTGAAACTTTTAAAAACAACAGCCGGAATTTCTGTGTAAACCGGTCCAATGAGCATTCCAGGCAATTATCTGTCAACAGCAGTAATGATTTTTGTGTGGATGGTCAATGTCCGGCAGCCGGTTTCCAGGCTGGCGATTTTGTTCAGAATGGATTTGTGATTGCTTTTAATGTAAATGGCCAACCGTTTAAAATAAATATTCTCGGGCGCCATAATATGGAAAATGCTGTAGCAGCTACTGCGGCAGCTGCTTTGGCAGGAGTAACGGTAAAAGAAGCGGCAGCTGCCTTGGAAAATTATGAAGGCATCTACCGCCGCAGCCAGATACTGGGAGAAAAGAAGGGGATTTGGGTAATTGATGATTTTGCACATAATCCTGTAAAATGTGCAGCGGCCATACGTTCCTGCCAGCCTGTATCCCAAAAAGTGATTGCCTGGTTCCAGCCGCATGGCTATACACCTACAAAATTTTTAAGGGAAGAGTTTGTCAGCGAAATTGCCAATGCACTGCGGCCGCAGGATGAGATCTGGATGAGTGAGATCTTCTACGCAGGAGGTACTACAACAAAAGATATTTCTGCGGCAGAACTTATAGAAGAAATAAAAGCTTTGGGTAAAAACGCGTATTTTGTTGCAGACCGTACTGATTTTCTGCAAGAAGCCGGCAGTCATTTACAACCGGGCACCACATTACTCCTTATGGGCGCAAGGGATCCTTCCCTGGAGCAATTTTCTGCAACAATTTACCAACAGTTGTGAGAAAATCAGGCAGCAATGCCTTTATTATAATTGTGGGATGGCTGGAAAAGATAGAAGCACATTACCATTAAAAGGCTGTAATTGGTTACATCATTAGGATTATCACCCTCTACAGAGCAAACAGCAATGGGTTCTTGTTTATCCTCATCAATGATCTCAACTTCAGTGTTTTTATCATCCTTGAAATTAAGATAAAAACGTTTATCGTCTACTTCAATATATTTCTGACGTCCTTCTTTTATGATCTTTCCCAGTTCTGCACCGTATTCATTCTGCAATACCAGCTTATTTTTTAAAAAACCCTTCTTTTTATAGTGAAATAACCTTTTATCGCCGTCTTTTGATTCAAGATAAACTGAGTTGGATTTCGGCTTATAAGCAAGAGTTAACATTTTCTGACCATTATTCCATAATCCAAACGCTGTATTACCAATGCTGGATGTAATAGTCTTCCATTGCATAACAATAAATTTAGTCTGGTACAAAGGTACAGCATCACTATTGGGAATGAGCCCGTTTTATAAAATTAATATAAACTTAATATTGCGCTTGTTTTGCACAGGCAATGCACATTCTATAGCGGGAAGGTGTTGCAATGGGAAGATAATCAATTGTTTGTATGTCTATATAGAAACAGGTAGATCAAGACCAGCAGGATCAGTAATATCAGGATGGAGAAATAAAGCGTCCACTGGGGCTGCAACTGTCTTTTGGTAATAGCAGCCCGTTTCTTTTGGGTCCTCTTTTTAAGATCCCGGTTCAGTGCTTCTGCAATCAGGGTCAGGCGTGCAGGATTGTGAACCGTTTGCAATCCTTCAACAGCATCATTATCAAAATGATCTTCCATTAACTGTTTTTCTACCTCATGCTGCTCTTCTTTACTGAGCTGTTGATTCAGGTATTTTAACAATGTTTCCTGGTCGATATTCTTGTTTAAATGGGATAATATGTCTTTTATATTTTCAGCCATTTGTTTTCTTTGACTCTTTCAACATTTTCTGGATCAGCAATTTTAAATTTCTTTTTCCGTTTTGTATAAAACTCTTTACCTGCATTAAGCTATATCCCTGCGACTGACTGATCTCCTGATAGCTCTTTTTTTCAAGATAAAACAAAGTTACAGACTGGCGCTGTTCGCTGTTTAATGCGTTTAACGCCTCATTTAAGATTTCAGGGCTTATTTCCTCTTTTTCGGCTACTGCTTCATCGCTCTGCTCCTGAAAATGATTTTCGTTTAATTCAACGGGGATCTTACTCTTCCTGTCTCTTAAAGCGGACAGGCAATAATTTTTGGCAACCGTATAAAGCCAGGATTTAAAATAATCGATCTTATACTTATGCACTTCCTGGATCACTTTTAAAAAGATTTGCTAAACGGCATCCTGGGCCTCCGTTTCGTCTTTCAGGTACTTCATACATACCCCAAACAGCAGCAGGGTATAGCGTTGCAGCAAAACTCCCAGCCATGAATTATCCTGTTCCTGCAGGTAACGTTGCAGTAATTGCTGATCACTCATATCGGTGTGCTGGGTGGTATTCACTCTTATAAAGATATTTAAATCTGACTATAAGATGCAGAAGGCTCCTGATTCCATAAATACGGGCTCCTGCTGATCTGGTTTTCTGTTTTTTAGAATGGGATGAAGAGTTTTATCTTTACAGAACGTTGCATAAATTTTTTATTATGAAGCATGGAATTATTGTGGTGCCTGCGGCGCCTGTCCGTAAAAAGGCACATCATAAATATGAAATGGTGAACCAACTGCTGTTTGGGGAAAAAGTAACTATTCTTGATGTAAAGCATGGAGAATGGTTTAAAGTTAAAAGCCTGTACGATGGGTATAAGGGGTGGATCACCTGGCACATGCTGCAGGAAACCGAAAAGGAAACTGCTGAAGCAAAAGCACCTGCGCTCGCGGGCAATTTATTGAATCGCATTGAAGTAAATGGGTCTTCAATGCATATTCCAATGGGGTCTTTCCTGTGGCAACCGGAAAAAGGAACAGGAACTGCCGGCAGCTCAGCATATGTATATAAAGGAAAACTGGCCCCGCAGCTTACTGATCCCCAGGAACGGAAAAAAGCCATAGAGCACTATGCAAAGGAATGGCTGAATGCACCGTACCTTTGGGGTGGTAAGACCATATTGGGAGTGGATTGCAGTGGTTTTGCACAAACTATCTTTAAAATGGCCGGTATCGCGCTGCAAAGAGATGCATGGCAACAGGCACAATCAGGGACTCTCATAAAACACCTGCAGGATGCACAGCCGGGAGATCTTGCTTTTTTTGATGATAAGGAGGAGATCGTTCACGTGGGCATTTTGCTGGGACCGGATAAGCTCATCCATTCCTCCGGTAAGGTACGTATTGATCCTATTGATAAAAAAGGAATTATTCATACGGATACCGGTAAGCGCACCCACCGGCTGAAACTAATAAAAAGGATGCCGCGGCTTACTCGTTCTGTTTAAGATAAAAATAATCAAACAACATTCCGCCAGGGTAAGCCCTGTTATTCTCATATTTCATTCGCAGCACTACCATCAGGGCCAGTTCATTATCGCTGGTCAGGTACCAGGCTACAGATATGGGAGATGCCATGGAGCTGCTGATAGCATGGTTGGTGATCTGCCCGTCTTTTAAACCAGCCAGCTTTGTAAGGGTTGCGGTAGCGTGTACCGGGAGGTCCCGCTTTATTTTGGTATTTATTTTTTTATATTCTTTTTGAACCATTTGGTAGGTCAGCTGGGTGCTGTCAAAAAAACCGGTGATCATGTACAGCATGATCGTATCAAATGCCTGAGGGGAATCCCGTATCAATGTTTTCTTTTCAGCGAGCGACATTTGTACTCCCCTGGCTTTAACAGAAAAGGGATTGAATACTTTATAATCGCCTTTTAACGAAAAAAGACTGGTATCCGTTTTGAGCGAGAATTCTATATTTTCTAATTGCGGATCCGTTTTCACTGCATCCACAAAATCAGAGAATTTACCGGTAAAAGGGTCTACCCTGAAATAATCCTTTACTATTTTAAAGAATTGATCTTGCGCCTGCAACTGTTGTACCAGCAGCAAAGAAAAAGCTATGAACAGCACACGCTTCATTGCTGTAAAGAAATTATTTTATGAGCGTACTTAGTTTTTCCTGGTAATAATTGATGGCTTCTGAAATAATGGAAAGCGCCGTTTCTTTATCCTGGAATGTATCTATCGCCACTTTTTTGCTTTCAAGTACTTTGTACTGCTCAAAGAAATTGCGCAGTTCTAAAAGGAAATGGTGTGGCAGTTCATCAATATTTTCATAATGATTTACCGAAGGGTCATCAATGGCAACGGCAATAATTTTATCATCGCGCTCACCACTGTCAATCATCTGCATATTGCCAATGACCTTAGCTCTTACCAGGCAAAAGGAGCGAATGGTTTGGGAGCAAAGCACTAATATATCCAGCGGGTCATGATCCTGTCCTAATGTTTGGGGTATAAACCCGTAATTAACCGGATAGTGGAAGGACGAATAAATAACACGGTCCAGCTTTAACAACCCCGTTTCTTTATCAATTTCATATTTGGTCCGTGAACCTTCCGGTATCTCAATAATGGTATTTACCACTTCAGGAGCCTGTGCTCCGTAACTAACGCCATGCCAGGGGTGTGTAATAGTAGCCATTTTATTTTTTAGTTTAATTCAGCTGTTTTTGTGCCAATGCAATAATAAGTTTTTCAGTCTAGATGCCCAAAACGCCTTTATTTGCCGGAGGACAAAGAATCGTCGTGTTTAAAAAGATATTTAAAATCCACCACCCAGGTGCCGTTATGTTTAACCAGTTTCAGGGTGTCTTTATTATTTTTATAGTAAGAATTGGAATAAATAATAATGCTTGTTGAGTCGTTGAGCAGCTTCCGCTCATGGATATTGATGCTTGCATCCCAGAGCCCTTGCTTTTCATCGGGCGAACGCTGGATACGGGAAGCAGCATCCAGACGCTCTACATTTTCTGTATCATTCAGCATAAATTTTTTGGCATCATTAAAATTACCCTTTAGTGCGGCCTGGATAAAATTCCGGGCAGCATCAATATCAGAATCGCTGGTTTCCTCTTTCTTTGATTGGTCAGACAAACAGGAGGAGAATAAAAAAAGCAGGAATAAAAAACAGAGATAACTTCTTTTCATTCCTGCAAGATAAACAACTTTATGTTCCGAAGCGTTAATTGGCATTTTCTGAATGTTTTTGAAGACCTCTATCTGGTGAAGAGATTTCCTTAACAGATCTTTATTGCAGACTTTTATTGCCCATTTTCATGAGTGTTGCCATTGAAAAATCGACTTTCCATTTACCGCTTTCTTTTACCAGGGTAAAGGCTGCGGGCGCTTCGTCCCGGGCTTTATTGGTAACTGTTACGAAAGCCGTGTCGCCGGAAATTTTAGCGGTACTGAACGTTGCATTTTTAAACTCCTCGGCAGGATTGGATTTTTCTGCCGATGGGTTCATTTGTTCAGCCAGGTCCATCCCCTTTTTTACCATATCCAGGGTACTTTTGCTGTTTTTGGTAGCCAGCTGGGCAGCACCCTGAATGTCTTTCCTGATCAGGTGTTCAAAAAAAGCTTTCAGAACTGATTTAGGATCCCCTTCAGCAGACCGGCAGCTTGCAGAACCTGCAATGAGCAACAGGCTGAAGACGAATAGTTGAACCGTTTTTTTCATATTTGAAAAGAGTTGACAATGGTTAAATGTAAAGCATTTGCCCGCACCGCCGCAATAATAATCCTTTTTTTTCGGCAGGTCTGATATCTTTTGTTACAGCTGTATGGGAAATGATTGTGATCCGTCTGAGCTTTATATTACTCAAAACGGGGGGAGCAGCCAGTTGGAGATACTATCATTTAGGGATCAAAAGAAAAAGGGGGCCCTGGAGCCACCCTTTAAAGGTAAAATGGAACTTTTACCTTTCTTTTCTTATAAATTCTTTGCGGTCCTTCCGCTCTTCCTGCTGTTCATGTTCCTTATGATAGGCTTTGATGATGGCTTTTACCAGGCGGTGACGCACTACATCTTCTTCATCAAGTTCAATATGGCTGATGCCAGGAATGTTTTGCAGGATACGTACCGCAGTTTGCAGCCCGCTTGTCTGATTGCGGGGAAGGTCAACCTGGGTCATGTCACCCGTTATAATGGCTTTGGCATTAGCGCCGATACGGGTCAGGAACATTTTTAACTGAAGATCGGTTGCATTCTGCGCCTCGTCCAGGATAATAAAAGCGTTGTCCAGGGTACGTCCGCGCATATAAGCAAGAGGCGCTATTTCAATAGTACGTGTGGTCATATAATAGCCCAGCTTATCGGCGGGGATCATATCATCCAATGCGTCATACAACGGCCTCAGGTAAGGATCGATTTTTTCTTTCAGGTCACCCGGTAGAAAGCCCAGACTTTCGCCTGCTTCAACTGCTGGACGGGTAAGAATGATCTTTTTTACCTGTTTGTTCTTTAAAGCCCTTACGGCCAGGGCTACTGCTGTATACGTTTTACCCGTTCCGGCAGGACCAATTGCAAACAGGATATCGTTTTTTTCTGCTTCCTGTACCAGTCTTTTCTGATTAGCTGTGCGTGCTCTTACTGATTTGCCATTAGGCCCAAAGACCAATACCTCATTAGGATTGCGCTCCTGAAAGTGATCGATCGTTTCTGCATCATCACCTCCCAGGATCTGGTCAAAATAATTTTCACTTAATGGACCGTTACGCTCAATATAAGAAACGATCAGGTTGATCTTTTCCTTTGCTTCTGCAATTTGTTCAGGAGCCCCGCTTAACTTTAATTGGGTACCTCTTGAAAGGATTTTGAGGAGCGGGAATTTCTTTTTAAGAAGGTCGAGCTTATTATTGTTTACACCGAAGAAGTCGATCGGGTTTACGGTTTCCAGGTTAATGATTGTTTCTGTCAAGGTCTTCTCGTTTTAATTTAAGTTTAGATACTGTAACTTTCTTTATGCCTCTCTCCCAAATTTATAGAACACCTGTTAAAATTGCGAATTTATTTTATACACAG
This sequence comes from Niabella sp., assembly GCA_036384555.1. GTDB lineage: Bacteria > Bacteroidota > Bacteroidia > Chitinophagales > Chitinophagaceae > Niabella. Next base: position 8,503 of record DASVMC010000064.1, read on the forward strand.
TATGTGTATTTTGTTAAATGCTTTTTAATTCTGCCGGCTTTATGATTTTTTTAATAACCCCGGAAGGCATTTTTGCAGGGATAAGCCCGGTTTATGAGAAAACTGCACCTATCCCTTGTAATAATGACTCTTGGTATGCACTCCCTGTATGCGCAGGAATTCAGTGTATCCGGCAAAGTGCTGGATTCAAGGCTGCAACCGGTTCCCTTTGCTACGGTGCAGCTGAAAGGTCAGCGTGTAGGACAGCTGACGAAAGAAGATGGCAGCTATTCGTTTTCGCTGACCAAAGGCATTTATGACCTGGCTGTTACCATGGTCGGATATCAGTCACAGGTCATTAAAATCGTAGTAGACAAAGGACCGCTTCAGCAGAATATGATCTTACAGGAAGAAGCCACGGCGCTGACCGGCGTAACGGTTTCTTCAAAGATAAAAGATCGTGCTGCGGAATATATCCGCGAGGTGATCCGTCGTAAAGAAAGCATCGAGGCCGCTCATGGAGCGTATTCGGTATTGCTGTATATAAAGGCAATACAAACAGATTCTTTACCAACAGTACACCGAAAGAAAAAGAAGCCGGCAAAACCAAACCCGGAAACTGCCGCGGATTCTTTACTAAAGCAAATGGCAATGGCAGAGCTGTCGGTAAGGTTAGACCATGAGTCGGACAGCCGGTTTAAAGAAGAACGACTGGGTATTGTAAAAAGAGGGAATGTAGGGCGTTTATTTTACTTAACGACAACTGATGGCTCATTCAACCTGTATGACAACCTTATGAAAGTTCCATCCGTATCGATTACACCGTTCCTGTCGCCGGTCAGCTACAGCGGGTTGATCGCTTATCGTTTTAAAACGTTGAAAACAGAGCCCTATGGTACGCATAAAAAATATACGATAGGAATGCTCCCCGGGAAATTAAGCAACGCTACGATCAGCGGTAGTCTGGTTATTGACGACAGTTTATGGGTGATCCACGAAGCACATTTTACATTGCCTGTGTATCACCTGGCAGACTATGACTATTTTGAAGTGAATCAGCAATACCAGTTTACTGATGGTGCATGGATGCCCGCCCGGCAGGAGTTTGTATATTATTCCAGGTTTCATAAAGGAAAAGTTTCAGGCACTACCACTGTTACTTACAAAGATTACCAGCTACGGAAAAAATTTGATAAAAAATATTTTGGTACGGAACTGAGTGCGGCGGCTGCGGAGGCATACCAGCGAGACAGCTCTTTCTGGGAGCAGGCCAGAACGGAGCCTTTAACCCAGAAGGAACTCGCTTTTATTAAATACAAGGATAGCATTTACACCGTTACGCACAGCAAAGTTTATCTGGATTCTGTTGACAGAGCGCTCAATAAAGTAACAGTTGGAAAAATTGTTTATAAAGGGCAGCCTTTAAGCAATCATGAAAAAGGTACATTAATCGGCTTTCCGGCATTAACCATGATGATTAACCCTTTTGCAATTGGCGGCCTGCGATTGATTTTACCGGTTACCTATAACAAGCTGGATCCTGTTACACGTAAAACACTGAATATATATGGCAACCTGAGTTATGGCTTTTTAAATAAGGATGTGAACGGGCGGTTACAACTGAACCGTAAATACAATCCTTTTACGCAGGCTGCTTATTCGGTTACAGCTGTAAGGGATTTTGCCAGCTTTTTTGAGGGCGATGCCTGGATCAACCAGCTGAAAAGAGTCAATTTCTACCTGGACAATTCTTTGAACCTGGGGTGGGGCAGGGAGCTGGTGAACGGGCTGCAAATGAATATTAAAGCCGGCATTTCGTTAAGGAGAAGTCTTGCCAATTATAAAACATACGG
>DASVMC010000065.1:0-5936 GCA_036384555.1 Niabella sp.
GAACGTCCGGTTGAGAAAGTGCTGCTCATTGTTATTACCAGTGACCGCGGACTGGCAGGTGCGTTCAATGCAAATGTTGTGAAACAAGCCAAAGCACTGATCCGGGATAAATACCCAAGCCAGTTTGACAAAGGAAATGTAACCATCTGGAACCTGGGCAAAAAAGGATATGAGGCGCTGACCAAGGCCGGGTATAAAACAGACGATACTTTTAAAGATATTTTCCAGAAGCTTTCATTTGAAAATGTTCAAAAGATTGCAAAGGAAGCAATGAATGCCTACGAAGAAAAGCGGTTCGACGCTATCGAAATCGTATACAGTCAGTTTAGAAATGCGGCAACACAGGTATTTACCACCGAACAGTTCCTTCCCGTTCCTAAAGTGGAAAAGAAAGAAGGAACCACAAAAGCCGACTTTATTTTTGACCCTGATAAAGGAGAACTGATTGCAGAGCTGATGCCTAAGATATTGAATACGCAATTGTTCAAAGCGGTGCTGGATTCAAACGCATCTGAGCACGGCGCCCGTATGACCTCAATGGATAAGGCGTCCGAGAATGCAAATGAAATGCTTCGTAACCTGAAGCTTTCATATAACCGCGCGCGCCAGGCGGCTATTACAACCGAGTTAACAGAAATTGTAAGCGGCGCTGCTGCATTGCAGGGATAATTTAAGGTTTGAGATGCTTGTTTGATGTTTTCTTCAAACCTCAAATTTTAAACTTAAAGTTTTTTAATGGAAATAACCGGATTGATTCCCCATATTGAAGCATTGATTTTTGCCAGCGATAAACCGCTGACATTGCTGGAGTTGACGGATCTGATCAATGATGCTTTCGGTTTTATGGAGGATAAGGTGACCCTGGACCAGGTTGAAGCCTCAATGAGCGGAATCATTGAAAAATATGATTCAGAATTTTATCCTTTTGAAGTACGTGAAAGTGGTGGTGGCTGGCAGTTTTTAACAAAAAAAGCCTATCATAAAACGGTCGCCCAGATCAATGGCGATAAATTCATGAAACGCTTATCACCTGCGGCATTGGAAACGCTTTCTATTATTGCTTATAAACAGCCTGTGACCAAAGGTGAAATTGAGGCCATACGCGGTGTAAGCGCCGACTATGCCATTCAGAAACTACTGGAAAAAGAACTGGTAATCATTAGTGGCCGTAATGAAAAATTACCGGGTCACCCGCTGGTTTACTCCACTTCCAAGAATTTCATGGATTACTTTGGAATTAATTCCGCTGAGGAATTACCAAAAATAAAAGAGGTGCTGGCCGACCAGGAAGTAGTGCCAACGCCTGTGAATGAAGAAGGTGATGCACCCTTGAATACAGGGGAGGAAGGAACAGAAGCAGGAACCCCCTTGGCTGTGGCAGAGAATGGTGAGCTGATTGAAACCGGCGAAGAAGCAGTAGATGCGGCAGAAGGAATTGGCGAGAATGATGAAAATGCTGCTGAAGAAACGGAGCCGTCTACAGGGGAGCTTACTACGGATATCCCTGATGATGAGGCGGAGCCTGAAACTCCTGTTTCAGCGCATGAGGATACAGACGGGGAAAATGCAGCAGCACCGGATAATGATGCGCCTGAACAGAAGGATGAGGACGATGAGGAAGGCGATTCTCAGAGGCCTAATGAAGTGTAACCGGCTGCCATTGAAAAAGATTTTATTTTTACAGAGCAGTAGTCCCATACTGCTTTTTTTATGGATAAAAGATGAGTAACCAATTAACAAACGAAGAGCTGATACAGGTTGCCAAAGAATTTGGTACTCCTGTATACGTGTACAACGCAGATCAGATTGAACAGCAGTACCTGCAATTAAGAAACGTGTTTGATCCCCAACGTGTAAAAATATTTTATGCGGCTAAGGCGCTAACTAACCTGAGCGTGCTCCGCTTTATAAAGAAACTGGGCGCTAATGTTGACTGTAGCTCTATCAACGAAGTAAAACTGGCAATACAAGCGGGGTTTGACCCCTCACGTATATTATATACCAGCAACGGGATCCATTTTACAGAAATTGAAGAGGCATTGCTGCTGGGTGTTTTTGTAAACATTGACAGCTTATTCAATCTTCAGAAACTGGGAGAAAAATATGGAGATCAATATCCTGTCGGCGTTCGCCTGAGACCCAATATTATGGCAGGCGGCAACCTGAAGAACTCTACCGGACATGATAAGAGCAAATTCGGGATCCCGGTGGAACAACTGGATCAACTGCTTGAGATTATTAACAAATATAATATCCGTATTCAGAACCTGCATATTCATACAGGGAGTGACATTAAAGATGCTGAGATCTTTGTAAAAGGGATAGAGGTCTTATTTGATATCATACCGAATTTTCCGGATCTGCAATCTGTCGATTTGGGCGGAGGGTTTAAGGTGGCCTATAAAGAAGGAGATCCTGTTCTTAATATTGAAGCACTTGCCGGGCAGGTACTGGCTGCCTTTGATGCTCATGAAACCGCCAAAAACCTGGAGATATGGTTTGAACCTGGTAAGTTTCTGGTAAGTGAAGCCGGATACCTGGTTACTTCAGTAAACCTGATCAAAGAAACAGCAGCTACCACCTTTGTAAGCGTTAACAGTGGTTTTAATCACCTCATACGCCCCATGTTCTATGATGCCTACCATCGCATACAAAATATAACCAATCCTTCGGGGCCGGAGAAAACATATTCGGTGGTCGGAAATATCTGCGAAACAGACACCTTTGCCTGGGAACGGCCATTACCGGAGATAAAAGAGGGCGACTTACTGGTATTTTATAATGCTGGCGCTTATGGTTATGAGATGGCATCTACTTTCAATTCCCGTTTTCGCCCCGCAGAAGTGATCGTTTACAATGGACGGGCACAGCTAGTCCGCAAACGGGATACGTTTGAAGATCTTACCCGCAACCAGGTTGTGGTAGATCTTTAACGGCTACTCTTTTACCTAATTGCATCTTTTTCAGATCGCAGGCGAAATGTCCGCAATGGCGGGCTTTTCCTGCCTTTGCTGCCATGCAGAGACTTGTGAAAGGAATTGTAAAAATAGCTTAAAATTTTCCCATTGATGGGAAAATTAAAAAAATTGGTAATTACTTTGCATATAGTTGTTTGTAAGATAAAACAACCCGGTTTTTCTAAAAATCAGAAAAACCATTTTTGATTTTACAGGCCGATGCTTTCGATGAAAAATTGTAATGATCAGGATAGCCTGTGCGGTTTTAAGCCCGGGCATTATAACCTGAAGTGCAGAAAAGATGTTCGGCTAACTTAATGAAAAACCGAGCGTGATTTATTCAGATCGCGCTTTTTTATTTTTAAATAAAACAGTAGGTATTGCTTAGTGTTAGCAGCACCGACCTTTAACACGCACATTTTGTCCGGCTACCCGGTTTTGCCTTAAAGCTATACCTCTTCATAGGTCCATTGTAATATCTTTTTTATTGCATCCTGTATCCTTTTGACCCCTTCCGGCCGGGTGATATCAATTTCGCAGAAAAAACTATCCGATGTTTTTGAATGGAGTACCATATAATAAATACCAGCTACCAGAAGCGCGGAAACAGCACGCAGATCCACAGACCTGTCTTTTAATTCTTTATCGGTCATTGCAAAGATCAGGCTACCCAGTTGTTCCCGTTCATTACAAATATGATACATGATTTCTGTTCGCTGACTGATCTCCCAAAGGATTATTTGCTGCATTTCTTCATTTTTATTGAAGAAATCGAACTGGTTTAATAATAAGGCCTCCAGCAGCTGTTGTGTATGTTTCCCTTCTTTATTTTCCTGGGTAATTACTGTAGTACCGGAAGCAGCCACCCAGTAATCTTTACTTTTTACATAGGTTTCCACAAGGTGGTCTACAGAACCAAAGTACATGGATATTAACCGGCGGCTTACCCCCGCCTGCCGGGCAATATTAGTAGCTGTAAGACCGGCGTATCCCTTTTCTTTGATGACTTTTCCAACCGCCGCTAATAATTTTTGAATGGAACGCTCTTTATTGTTTACTGCTCCTTTATATACTTTTCTGACCATAAAACCGCTTTGAGCAGACTAAGTTATACATTTAAAAGGATCGCCGTATAAAGAAAACGTCCGCCGGACAAAAGCGAAAAAATAAACCAATAAATAAGTAGGTAGTCCATTATTTTTCAGAGTAGTACAGGAACACAAAGTAGGACTGACCAAAAAACGCTTAAAAAAGATGCGCCTTTCTGAACTTGATTCAGCATCTGATATCCTCTGTCATTGGCAGGTACGAATGAACAGGAATTGGGTTCTTTGAAATGAAGTACGCATCCGGCATTCCGGGTGCAGCGCAGCGAAACGGAGGAAATCCTGTACTGAAATAGGTAATTTCCTCCGTTCATCCGGCCGGACCCGGTGGCTATCGGATAACAAATATTGAGTATCCGGAAGCTGAAATATCAAAAGAATAACCCAGGTTATTTTTTATTGAAATCTCCTGCGTAGATCAATGTTATTTTTGCCGGATCAATATATTTTTTAAGTGCGGCATTCACATTATCCAGACTTAGTTTTTTTATATTGTTTTCATAATCTGTAAAATAATTCAGGTCTTTTTCATCCTGCATATAGGAAGACAGCAGATAAGAGAGATAGTTATCGAACCCTAAATTGGTCCTTCTCTGTTGCAGCCAGCTCTCCCTTGATCTTTTAAATTCCTCCTCTTTAAATCCGGAAGTGATCGCCTTGCTGATCTCTTCGTGCAATGCACTGTCCAGTCTGTTTTTATAGATTGGATTAAATATAGCATATACACCCCAGGCAGACGCAGGATATTTATAGTTCCCCATCAGGTAGGATCCCGCTCCATAACTCATACCATCCGTTTCGCGTAAACGCTGGGGGATGCGGGAAGAAAGGAACGCCCCACCACCCAGCAGCTCATTTGCCATTTCAAGAGCAGGAAAATCATTATCAGATTCTTTAAGGGGAATATTAATGGTACCTGCACAAACGGCATTTTTCTTATCCGGAACATCAATGGCTTCAAGGCTGCCTTTTACAGCAAAGTATTTTTCCTCGATTTCTTTATAAGGCTGCTTGCTGTTAAAAGAAGCCAGGTTCTTTTCCAGGAATGCGGTGATCTGATTTTTATCAATGGCGCCTACAAAGGATGCGTACCCGTGATTACTGCCATAGAAGTTCTGGTAGAAATCCCGGAGATCATCAAGTGTTACTTTCTGAAGCAATTCAAGCGCCTCGCTGATGCTATTCGGGTAGTAGGGATGTCCTTTAGGATATAAGGCCGTTTTTTTGTCAACAGCATTGGAAGCCAGGTATTGCGGATCGCTTTGATTGGACTCATATTCTCCTTTTATATCCAGCACCATTTTGTCAAATTCATTTTTATCAAAGGACGGATGGAGCAGGATATCTGCCAGCAGGTTCAGTGCGGAATCGGCATTTTCCTTATCCGTGCTCATATTAACAGAAACAGAAGGGCCGCGGCCATAGATGCTGAGGTTGGTTTTTAGCTTATCCAGCAGGTCGTTCACTTCTTTTTTGCTTTTACTGGTTGTTCCGTTCCTGAGCATACGTGCTGTTAGCCCGGGAATCAGTCCTTTTCCCGTAAGGCTTTGTTCTGTTCCTATTTTTAAAGTGATCCGTATGTTGATCTTATCACCTTTCGCCGGTTTTTTCAACAGGGCATATTTCAGCCCGTTGGCAAGTGTGCCATATGCTGTATTCTTTTTAATATTATCAATGCTTGCTTCAAAACTTTCTGTTTGTGCGGTAACGGCCTTGCCTTTATAATCTTTTACCAGCGCGGCAATGTCAGGCCGGTCGTTCACTGTAACCCTGTTTTTTTCTGCCGATTTATCCGGTATGAACACTCCATAAGTGCGGTTGCTGGGCAGGTAATATTTTTTTAAAACAGCCTGCACGTCTGCCAGCGTCAGCT
>DASVMC010000066.1:0-8966 GCA_036384555.1 Niabella sp.
AGATAAAGTCCGGGAAAAGGATTTGGAGCAATACCAGCAAACGATCATGGGCGATAGCAATCCATTTACAGGACACTGTCAACTGCAAAATGGTTCAGGCGGGATCATTTATTTAAAAATAAAAATAGTTCCTCACATAACGGAAAACCACACGCTCCTTATTCTTGAAGATATAACAGCGTCCGCGTTTTCCATAGAAGAGTGGAAAGAGCGCGGACAGTTATATGAGTACCTGTTTGACTTTGCACCGGTGGGGCTATGGGAAGAAGACCTTTCGGGGGTGGTCGGATACTTACGGTCGATGGGATTAGACAAACTGTCTTACAGTGAATCCCTCGCCTATTTTAATGCGTATCCTGATGTTGTTCACAGGTGCCTTTGTCTTACAAAGATTACCAATGTAAACCGGTCGGTACTTGAGCGCCTTGATATCCCCGACAAGTCCTGCTGCCTGACAACGCTTGATCAATTCATCACAACAAGAAAAAGTTTTAACGCCGTAAAACAATATTATGCCTCGCTTTGCACGACCTCAGACATGATGCTGGCGGAAATGGATGGATCTACCGCTGCGGGGAAACATTATGATATTCTGATCAAATGGCAGATAACACCTGCAATGAAACGTAATGGGTACCACCGGATCATCGTATCAACTATTGATATTACCAGTCTTAAGGAAACACAAAAGAAATTTGAAGAAACATTAGCCCGCGCTCAAACCATCGTGGATACGATAGATGGAATAATATGGACCGCCGATCCCCGATCATTGAGAATAAACTTCATCAGCGAAAAGATAAAAGAAATTACCGGTTATCCCAGAAGGTTCTTTTTAGGAAAAAAAATCTTTGACTTTGATATCGATTTCTTTACAGACAAGCATATCATGAATACGTTTCGTGAAAATATTATAAAGGGTGTACCCGGAACCTTGGAATACCGTATTAAAACACAAACGGGTATAATTAAATGGTTACAGATTAATACCAGCTTTATAAAAGTACGGGACCAGATATCGCTCATACTCGCAGTTGTAGTTGACATTACAAATCTGAAGCAGTCGAAAGAAGATCTGCGTCATTCCCTGGCAATCCTTTCTGAGCAGAACAAACGTTTCATGGAGGTTTCGTATATCGTGTCACATAATCTTCGCTCACATTCAAGCAGTATCCTGGGACTATGTGATTTGATCAAAGAGACCAATAAAACAGAGGAACAAAAAGAGTATCTGCAGTTATTGTCAGATGCTGCGGAAAGGCTTCACAACGCAACGGAAGGGCTTGACCAGGGAACACATGCACAGGTGGCCCTGAATGAAGTCAGGGAGTCGCTGAACCTGCGGGAGTATATTGACAAAAGTTATCAGCGGATCACCGGCATTTATAGGAAAAAGGACGTCGTTTTCAGAAATAATGTACAGGAATCTGTCTGGATCAATTTTAGCAGGCCCTATATGGAAAATGTTTTATTCAATCTCATTTCCAATGCTGTAAAATACAGCCGGCCCGACCGGAAACCAGAAATACAGGTCGATTTCTTCAGCACGCAAAAAGTATTAAAGGTTACAGATAATGGTATTGGTATAGACCTGACAGAAAAGCGAAAATATTTATTCGGACTGTTTAAAACGTTTTCCACAGATCGCAGTTCAAAAGGGATCGGATTGTATATTACCAGGAACCAGGTGGAAGCTATGGGCGGAAAGATCGAAGTGGAAAGTGAACCGGACAAGGGCTCCTGCTTTAAAATCTATTTTCAATAGTAGGTTTAGATGTATAGTTTAGATTAGAATGGCAAAAATCGGCTCCTGTAATTGGGAGCTGATTTTGCATTTATCACCGGCGTAATCCGTACCCGGTGCCGGGTACTTAAAATCCCTTTTGCCCGTATTAGCTCCCATCTATTGTTAATAGATGCAGCTTATTGTTTTCGAATGTAAGATTCGCCCGGGGGATATAGCAATAAATGTAACAGGCATATCGATCTTATTCTGAGCAAACGGGTACAGAATGTATTTAAGCCATTACAGATGATCGTCAAACGATTTGTTCCCGTCATGGTAGCTATACTACTATTGCCCTTATAGGCATATCTTCAAGGCATAACTACCTGTTAAGAAAATTCTCTTTCAGCCGCCTTTATCACTTGTTCAAAATAATTAACTCCATTTAACCTGCTCGCATGACCCAATCCCCCGGGACTGAAAACGTTTATTTCCATAACCTTGTCACCAACAATATCCAGCCCTACCAGAAACATTCCATCCTTAACCAGCTTTGGACTTACAATATCAACAATATCATGAATTCGCTTTGTGATCCTGGGAATGGTTACACTGCCCCCCTGATGGATATTGCTTCTGATATCACCCCCGGCCTGTAAACGATGAATAGCGGCAATTTTACCTTTAATTTCTATAGGTTTCCCGTTTAACAAAAATAGCCTGATATCACCCTTTTTTGCTTTTGGCAAATATTCCTGGGCCACAATATACCCATCACGCCCAATCGCATCCACAATCTGATTTAAGTTTTTATTTTGCTCATTGACCATAAAAACATTCCTTCCTCCGGATCCTTGCAGTGGCTTAAGTATAATATGCTTTTTATGTGCGGCATAGAAACTTTTTATTTCTTCAATACTTCTGGTAATAATTGTTTCAGGCCTGATACTTTCCGGAAAGTACTGAAAATACATTTTATTAGTAGCAGCAGCCAGCGTATCAGGATTATTTAAAACAATAACTTCGTTATTTTTGGCCAGCTGGCCAAAAACGATACCTGCATATTGTGCCCAGGGCCTTTCATCCAGGTCAGCGGAAGGATCGTTGCGCAACAGAATTACATCCAGGTCTTCTGATTCGATTAATTGCTTTTCACTTTTAAATATATCATCCATAAATACCCTGGCACTTCTGAACTTTTTTCCGGAAGATATTTTTGCGTGTGCTCCCATTTGGCCGGTTTGCGTATAGCTAAAATCTTCAACTGAAATATAAGCCACTTCATGCCCCATATTGCTTGCCTGTAATGCAAGATTAGTAGTGGTAAAAGCAGGCGCTTCTGTTTTATAATCATTTATTACAAATCCGATTCTCATATCATTTTTTTTATTGAATCATTTTAAAGATGCTACCGTCTTCTTTCAAAAGGTTAAGCTTTTCTGTAAAGTCTGAAGTCAGGTATCTGGGTGTTATCGGAGCCGGTTTCAAAATATTCCGGTGGATAAGTTCCTGAACTACCGGAAGGTAATCTTCCCGGATCTTTCCGATCAACAGCTGTTTAAGATCTTTTCCTTGTTTGATATAACTGATAATATTTAGGAAACCTTTTAGGTAAACAGCGTCTTTTGTAAGCCCACCTCCCCGGTAAACACGCATGCAAATATTAAAGGAAGTTGGGGGAGAAAATTTGTATTGATCTGTAAGCAGGGAAAAGGTTTCAATAAATGTCTTTCCACTGATCATCTCCTGTACAGCCACTACCCTTGCGGCAAGTGTACGCAGCCTGCTGTTCGTGAGCCCCCCTGTCAGGTATTCTGCCAGCACGGCTATCCCCTCCTGTAGTTCCTCATAACCGGGTACACCAATCGAAAACAATTCCAATGGCTGCGCTTTCCCATTATAATAAGTAACTATATGTGTACCTACTTCATGTTGTATTAATGACGGTGCCCGCTGTTTTGATACACTAAATCCTTTATTAATATTAAGTACACCCCGGGAGACCATTACGCCTTCTATGTCAGAAGCGATCCTGACAACTGTTGACAGATCCCTATCCTGCAATGCTAACCACTCCAGCTCTGTTTGCGCTAAAAAGGCAAATTCGGTAGCGGAGATCCTTTCTGTTTTTTTTTGTTTCGGTTCCGTAACATCAATTGCAACCAATAAAGCTTTTGCTATCTCCAGGAGTTCTGTACTCACAGGCCCGAATAATTGCAGGCTGCTTAATATGAAATCCTGTTTTTCCCGCTCCTGCATCATATTAAGCATCCGGTCAATTTCTTTCCGCTTATCTCTGAAAAGGAATGCAATTGTTGGGTCAGTCATTTCTTCTATAGGCAGATCATAAATTTTTCGTTTAATGATTTCCGGGTCAACAGGCATTGGGCGGTAATGGAATAAAGGGCTGCTGGAATAGTTAGAACGTTGAAATTCCTGCCAGGCTTCCTCAACATTTATAGGCGTTACTAATAATAAGAAATCGAATAATTTACTGTATGCCGCAAGCTGTCTGTCAATTTCCTGTGTACTTTTGTCAATAATCGTAGTACCCAGCATCTGGAAATGTGGAATACTAAATGCTGTTTGTAAGCGGATAAATTCGAAAAAACTTTTTCTAAGCGCTTTACTGTATGTTTCTCTCAGCTCTCTTAAAAGCAAAGGATACGGCTTGCCGGTAACTTCATTGATATAAAGAGGCGCTATTTCTAAGCCAATAACTGTAATATTATTTTTCTCCAGGAATGCTTTGGATAAAAGCTGAAATGTGTTGCGAATTGATGCAACGGCTGCGTCTTTCTGAATTATTGGGTTTTCTTTAGAGGATAAAATTGGCATCCTCATTAGTTCATTAGAAAGTAACTGGGCCGTTTTAATGGCACTTTTCTGGTCTATATAAATGGTATAGGGATTTCTATAATTTCTTTTTTCAGCCCATACTTCCAATAATAAAAAACCTTTGAATTTATCTGCACAGAAACTGGCTATATTTTCAATAATTACCCGCGTCAGGTCTTCATCATTTTCTTCAACAATAAGAAAGGAGGATTCTGATTTTACCAATCTGCCGGGAAAAGAGTCTTTTTCACTTTGAAAAACTCTGTGAAGAATCAAAAACGGGACAGGTTTTTCTATTTTCAAAAGCCCATTCCCTGGCAGACCAATCTCAACAGGTCGTTCCTTTTTCAGACACGCTTTTAAGCGTTTCAATATATCTTTGCTTCGATCTTCCATTGCTATTTCTATTGCTCTATTACTTTATATAAATAGTCCACGCTCATTTCAAGCAGTGCTTTTAGTTGATTGATATGTGGTATATCAGCAACACCTGTCCATTCATCCATAAAAGTTTTTTTAAACTCCACAGAGAACACTGCACCCTTATCTCCATATTTTTCAAGAACCTGCTGTGAAAGCGCGCCACCCTTAAAAATAATATTTTGCCGCGCATCAATTGTATGCGGAAAAATTTTACAGGAGGTTAGAAATTTTGTTAAGTCAGCGCAAAGTGATTGCCACACTTCACGATTATAATATGTTCCCACATTGATTTCCGGATGTGTTATAACATCAGCAGCATGCCAATATGCGTCGCGCCGATGATTATAAGAATGGACATCTAATATAAGAAAATACCCATGTTGAACAATTGCCCTTTCAACCAAATCATATGTGGCAGTATAAAATTTCTCATAATCGTTATACAGGCGCTCTATAACATCAGCAGGCAGCTGACTCCAAACCTGCAGGCCCCAGGCATCTCCAGGCTCTCTATAAACAGACTTTTCTTTCATTCTGTTCAAATCAAGCTGGAAGCGGGAACGTTGGACTGTTACCCGGCTAACGGGCAAACCGGCGATCAGATAGCCGGTGTAAGGATCTTCTTCCCTGGAACGCTGCTGCTCATCCAGCAGTAAGTATTGCTGTAAATAGTTATCAATACAGTGCCCACCATGTATGGCAAAGGCTATAACAGGCGTATCCCTGCTTTCAACTGTAAAAAAACTTTCTGTCATTATTATCAAAAACAGGCAAAAAGTACGCCAGTATAGCACTTAACTAATTTTGATCAAATGATTGATGATACCGATCTCCATGTTCGTTACTTTAAATTCATGACGATTGGCTTGAGCAGTTTTGGCTTCGTCCATGTTCGCAGAGATCAGGTGATTTTTGAATTTACTGGCTTAAATCGGTTGCGTTTATATTTTCTTATTCCATCTCCTTTTCAATAAGCACAATACGCCCAATTCTTCCACAGAAAGTTGTTCATTCGTCTTGAGCAATTTGTCAACCTCATTTTTAAAGTAGCTTATTGTTTTGCCCTGCATGTAATTGTCAATAACACGCGGATCAATATATGAACTGCGGGCAATGGCTGGCGTATTACCTAATTTTTCACTTACCCTTACGACGGCTTCGCGAACATTTTTGCCCAACTTTTTCTGCTCACTGGCTTTAACAGCACCAATTTCGTCCAGCGCCATTGCTGCAATCACAGTACCGGCCCAGGTACGAAAATCTTTAGCAGAAAATTCTTCCCCTATTATTTCCCGGATATATTCGTTCAGGTCGTTACTCTTAACATCGTGGATATTTTGAGTTTCATCAATATATTTAAAAATTTCGTAGCCGGGCATTTCATCCAATTCCTGTACAATTTTTGTAAGGCGTGCATCCAATACATGTTTTTCCTGCTGCTGTCCTGACTTGCCCCTATAGGAAAAAATCATTTCGTTCCCCTCTATCTTCAGATGTTTACTTCGCATGGTAGTAAGACCAAAGCTCTTATTTTCGCGGGCGTAAAATTCATTTCCGGGCCGGAAAAAGGCGCTCTCCAACAAACGGACCATTGTAGCCAACACCTTTTCCCGGTTAGGCTTTCGTTTGCGCAAATGTTGCCCCGTCACACGGCGCATATGTTCCAGCTGGGCAGCAAAGCGAAGGATACGATCGAATTTTTGCTTTTCCTGGCTCTGGCGAAACTTACTATTATAAATATATTGTTTTCGGCCTTTCGCATCAAAGCCTGTAACCCATATCCTGGCTTTTTGTGAGGTATTGATCTCCACTCTTTCCCACGCGGGTGGAATGACCAGTGATTTAAAATACAACTTTAGCTTGTTGTCGGTAACAGCAGATCCGTTTTTATCCAAATAGATAAACCCTTTTCCCTGTTTCTTCCTATAATAATGCATAATATAACAGCTATGTCAAATTTCCTGCCACATTGAAAAACAGAGTATATATGATGATCCTGCTTTTCGCCTGCGGGGCTCTGCTTCAACATTTGCACCCAACGGGGCTGAAAAAAGGGGTGTAATAGTAACAATCCTGCAAATGCAGCCAGCTATAAAACTTACAACAATATTCTTTTAACCGGATAATAGAACTATTCCTGAGCAGTTCGTTTTTGGCTGGCCCGTTTCGCCATATTCATATAAATTGAATGTAGTTTATCTAATTCCTCTTCCTCAAGATCTTCAATATTCACCATAGCATCATCCGCCTCCGTTATGGATGCCAATAATTCATTTAATTTTAACTGAATAGCTTTGCTATCTTTGTTTTGAGATTTTTGAATCACAAAAACCATCAAAAAGGTTATTATGGTTGTACTCGTATTAATAACGAGTTGCCAATTCTCAGAATAATGAAAAATGGGCCCACTAACTGCCCAGACAATAACTCCTACTATCGAAATAACTATAGCACCTGAAGAGCCGGCTAAACATGTTATCCGATTTGCCAAACGCTCAAAAAAAGGCAGTTTTTCTTTTCTTTTCATCTTTAAAATTTGAGTTTAATAAATTAGTTGGAGCTCTAAAAGGAAAATCTTTTTTAGCCTCTGCTAAATTGATCAATTCCTATACCAACCACTTTTTAAAGAAATGAAAAGCAAAAGATGATCATATATTAAGTTAAAAATAAACAACATACATATATTTATAAATAAAATATAAAATATATCTTATGAGAAATAGGTAGTAATAAAGAAATTACTTTTCTTAAAAAAGTATGCAGGAATTTTTACTGTATAAAATCTCCAGGTCATTTGCTAAAAGGTTTCCCCTTTAAATTAATAGCAGCTGCAACTATAAGGCAGATGTAAACCCGGGCAGCTAATACTATTTTTTAAATCCGGCAGATCTATTTAATGCTATTTACTGAAAAGGTCGGCATACACGCTCTCCCCTTCTGTTATCAGGCTGACTAATATTTCTGTTGCAATAAATGCCACAACCATACCATCGGGTTTATACCCAGCGGCTATATAAGCATTTTTTTGTTGGGGCACAGCTCCTATAACCGGTAACATGTCATCATTCATGTAGTAAACGTATGACCAGGTGGCAATAGCATCTTTGACATTAAAATTTTTAAGCAGCAGGTTTTTAAGTTCGTCAAAATATTTAGTACGGACTTTTCCTTTTACATTCTTATGATCGCAGCCCGAGATCACTACACTGCTAAACCCATCCGAAGTAACGATATATCTATGAGATGGATTGTGCAAGTCATAGCTAAAGCAGGGTGTTACATCATAATTTTCCAATTCTGCATAGACAGAATAATATATATAGGGGAATAGTTTATATGGCTTGACATTAACAATCCGCGAAGTTTGGGGAGTATATACGATCTTTTTTCCTTTAAATTTACCTCTGGTTGAATATACAGTTTTTACAGCGTCACCTTCAATTTTTAATACCCGGGCAGACTCCTGAATTTGACCGTCTATTTTTAAAAATTCATTTTTCAATGCGTTGAGGTATTTTACATTATTTACCAAGAACCCCATACCAACTGATTCTGATTTTTTTGAATTCAACTGAACAGGCAGGGATTTAACAGTAGAATGGCCATTTCCCGTAATACTATTCCACCGTTCCATTTCCACTATCTCCTCTTTCGTTTTTGCCAGAATATATCCATCTGCTTTTTGAAGATCGCACTGTATATTATATTCTTTAACGGTATTCATTAAAAAATTTTCGGTCTCCTTTACAGCTCTTTTAAATAAATCATACCTGCCGTTATCCAGTTTCTTTAAAATATCAAAATATACAGAATCATAAAACCCATTTACATGTGTAACATAAGAGCCTGATGTAAAGAATCCTACTTCGTTATAATCCACCAGCATTACTTTATAGCCTTTCTTCTGCAATAATAGAGCTGTTGTAATGCCCGTAATGCACCCCCCAATGATTATAACATCGAAAGTTATACTCGTCCT
>DASVMC010000067.1:0-12734 GCA_036384555.1 Niabella sp.
CTACAGCAGCCCTGTTCCCGGATACTGCGGCCATCGTGTAAATTACGGCTGCGGCTAATATGATCCCCGCAGGCAGCAAAAGGTTCCAGATGAAGCGTCCTTTGTATTCGCGCTCTGTTTTTATTTTCCGCATGACGTTCCCCGAAAAAGAATAGGAGGGGCCGGTTACTGTTTGTTCTTTCAGGGCCTTAAATAGCAGATCATATACCGGCAGATCACTTTGAACTGCCGGATCAGCATTTTCCGGAGCCGGTCCTTTCATTCCCTGGTCCAGCCACTCCTGTATTTCGTTCTCGAAATTATCTGGATTCATTTTAAACAACTTTTAAGTTTGTCTTTTAAAATTTTGCGCGCCCTGAAAAGATAGTTTTTAACGGTCCCTTCCGGCAATCCGGTTATCTGACCAATTTCTTCATAGGACATCTCGTTAAAATGATACAGTACCAAAACGCTTTTGTAAGCAAGAGGCATTGTTTCTATCAGTGCATGCACGTACCGGATACTGTCCCGCTGCTCTGATAGGTCGGCCGGCGTTTCTGTGGTAAAACAAACATCCTCCGGCATTTCAGAGAGCCCATTAAGTGTATGCTTCTTATGATCCCGTACATAATTTAAGGCCGTATGATAGGCAATGCTTGCGATCCATGTTGACAGCTTAGATTGAAAGGTAAACTTTTCCAAACCGTTGTATACTTTAATAAAAACCTCCTGGGCAATGTCTTCGGTATCACTTTTGTTCTCAACCAGCTTATTTACTATATAAAAAACGAGTTGCTCATATTGCTTTACCAGCAGCTCAAATGCCCGCAAATCGCCTTTAAGCGCTAACCTAACCATGTCTCTTTCGTCGAACATATCAGCTGCTGTAAATTACTAAGCAAAAGTAAGCGCCTGTAATATGGGCCTATTACCTCATCCGGAATAGGACACAGAAATCGACCGGAATGTTGCAAAAAAAAATTCTTTTTATCCCGCAACATTCCGCTCCCTTTTTGTGCCTATTGATTATCCGCAGGTTTTAAACTAAAAATAAAAAGTATGAAAGATATTCTCGCCTTTTTTATGATCGTTGCTGTTGTTGCCATCCTTGCAGGTGTTGGCATTGAATTTATGAACTTCTTATTAAAAAGACGGCTAATCCGTTCCGGCCAGCTGGATGAAAACTATTTGCGGTTGCTCACCCGGAAAAACAATCTTTTATCTTCATTAAAATGGGGCATTTTGCTGTTCTTCGGAGGTGCCGGTCTTATTATTGTCGGTACACTATCTTTTGACTGGGAGCGGTCTCCCATTCCATGGGGAATAGAAACCGTTTTCATCTCAGCCGGATTCTTGTTCTATTATTTTATTGTATCCCGTAATAAATCCAATTAATCCGGTTTTTCGCCTTATTAATTCCAGCCATACTGTAAACGCATGGTATAGTAAAGAGCCGGGCAGCAGCGCTGTTAGCAGCATTCTTTTGCCGGTCTTACCCGCTTATAAATTTAGTACAACAACAGGAAGTCTTGCCCTGTAAAAACAGGTCCTGGCCTGCGTATAGCAGCCACTTACCGTTTTACGATTTTTTTTACCTGTATGAACCAATAGGTTTGTTTTAAACTGCCTCTAGTTATGATACCCAAGCACTTTTTTTCAATAGCGGTTTTATCGCTGCTGCCAACCCTGCTCTTTGCACAAGCAACGGATTCCCTTTGGATCAAAGGACAGGTTACAGACTCGTTACAACAACCGGTTGCCTGGGCCACCGTAACGCTTACAAAAGGAGATTCTGTAATTTTTACCCTTCCTGCCGATGCAAACGGGTCTTTTTTATTTACCGCCAAAAGAAGTACCGGTACTGCATTAAAGATCACGAGTGCCGCTTACCTGCCCTTTACAGCAAGCATTCACTGGGCACAGGCCCTGACAGACACCCTCCATATGGGGCGGTTAACCCTGCAACAAGGCGGAAAGGCATTACAAAATGTAACGGTTACAGCCACCAAACCTTTAATAAAAAAAGAAATTGATAAGCTGGTCTATAATACGGAGGTGGATCCGGAAAGCAAATTCAGCAGCGTTCTGGATATTATGAAAAAAGTCCCTTATCTTTCTGTTGACGGTCAGGAGAACCTGACGTTAAAAGGCAACAGCAGTTACCGGATCCTGATCAATGGAAAACCCTCCGGCATCGTAGACAACGATCCAAAAAATTTTCTAAAAACCCTGCCGGCATCTACTATTCAAAGTATTGAAGTTTACACAACCCCTCCGGCCAAATATGACGCAGAAGGACTGGGCGGCATTATCAATATTGTAACTACAAAAAAAATAGGAGCGGGGTATAAAGGCAGTATCAACATCAGCGAAAATTTTCCTTCAGGAGGGCCTTCCGGCGGTTTTTCTTTTACGGCCACACATAAAAAACTGGGCGTTGAATTATATGGTGGCAGTAATTTTTCAAAAAGTCTTTTGGTTGCGAATACCACAAACAGGGTAACAGGCGGAGATCAACCCACGAACCTGAATGTTTCCGGAACGAACAGCGGCAGGAATAGCGGCCGCTATATCGGCACTCAATTCAGTTATGAACCGGATTCCTTACAGCTGTTCACCCTCCAGTTTAACCTCAACGGGTTCAATGGCAGGAATAACAGCAGCCGCTTTTCTGTATTACACCAGGACGCCCTGCTGCTGCAACAGTTTACACAGACAAACAGTTCAACGGTCAACAATAATGGGCTTGACGGTGGTCTCAACTACCAGCTGGGTTTTCGAAATGATAAGTCCCGGTTGCTCACCATTTCCTACCGGTATATGCAGTACCGGACAAACAGTACTGTCTACAGCCACTTTATGGATACCATCGATTATCCCGCTGCCGATTTTGACCAAAACAATAACACTGGAACGACAGAACACACCGGCCAGGTGGATTATATCCAGAACATAAAAAAAATAAAAATGGAGGCGGGGGTAAAAGCCATCTTCCGTGATAACAAAAGTTATTTCAATACGTTGCAATACGACGCTGCAATTGATCCGCAACAGGAGGACGCTTTTATCAATCACCAGTCAATCCTTTCTGCATACAACACTTATTCCTTTTCATTAAAAAGCTGGAGCTTTAAAGCCGGTGCAAGGCTGGAGGAACACATAACAATATCGACTTTGCGGCTACCCAAACAAAGGTCAACAATCATTATTTTAACCTGGTGCCCTCTTTAGCTATTAATAAGAGCTATAATAGCGGAACTTATATCAGCTTTGGGTACAATCAGCGGCTGAAGCGGCCGGGCATCAACCGTTTGAATCCTTTTGTAAACCGTTCCGACCCTAATTTTATTACCTATGGGAATCCGGACCTGCAACCTTCACTGATCCACAATTTTGACCTGGGCTATGGCAGTAATAAAAAGCAATCCATAAACCTGGGGCTCAGCTATGCCTTTTCCAACAACCTGGACCTGAGAACTTCCCGCTATGATACCGCCTCAAAGATCACTTTTACCACCTATGATAATTCCGGGAAAATTGCAGCGCTGGTATTCAATGGCAACTTCAATTTTACTATTATCAAAGCGTTACGAACAGTTATTAACGGAAATGTTGCCAATTTCTGGGTGCAGAGCTTTGTAGATGGCCGCGTTGTTAAAGCACAACATTTGCTTTATACAGCTACCCTTTCCAATTCGTATAGCTTTCCCGGCGACTGGGTTGCCGGTGCTTCCCTGTATATTTATGGCAAGAACCTGGCCCCGGCGCAGATACAGGGAACCGTAAACGGGTATGTTGCTTCCAATTTTAGCCTGAGCAAAAACCTGCTAAAGAACAAACTTTCCTTATCCGCCTACATCAACAATCCATTTACGAAATTCAGAAACAGCCGTACGGAAATCACATCCTATAATTTTACTGAAACATCCGGTAGTCAGGAGTATTTCAGAAAGGCGGGGATCAGCATTAATTACCGGTTTGGAAAATTAAAACAGGATATTAAGAAAAATAAACGCAGCATCAGTAATAATGATGTATCCAATTAGGTAAAAAAGAAGCCAGCGAATACCGGCTTCTTTTTTTTAGTATCCTGTATCATAAATCCGGCTATACCGTTGAGATATGTACTTTGCTGCTCCGCTTTTTAAAACCGGTAGGCTACGCTAACCCTGAAAGTTCTGGGTGGTTCTGCCTGCCAGGAATAGGTTGGCAAATCAGTGTTATTGGCATCACTCCAATAACCGGTATAATAGGCCCCGTTGTACAAATAGGTATTTAAAATATTAAAGACATTCGCTGTTACTGATATATTTTTATTTTCCCAGAATAAACCACCATCCAGTTTAAAATAGTCCGGTACATTTTCATTGGGTGTTTCGGGATTATAGTTTTCAATAGCGCGCTTTCCCATATAAGTAAATCCGCCGTTAATACCCAGCCCCTTTAATTTGCCTTTTTGCAAGGCGTATCTCAGCCAGGCATTCGCCGTATGTTTTGCAAACCCCGGCACCACATCCCCTACCTGCATATCCACACCTGCTGCCACTTTTGTAACTTTCCCGTCGGTATAGGCATAATTGGCCATGGCAGTAAAACCGGGCAGGATCTCTCCCCTTAAATCAAATTCAATACCCTTGGCTACTTTCTCGCCGATCGGGATACTATACCGTCTTGTTGTATCGTTAGGATCTGCTGTCAGTTCATTTTGTTTTAAAATGCGGTATACCGCCAATGTAGTATTCCATTTCCCGTTGAACCAGTCTTTTTTAAAGCCCAGCTCCATATTGTTGCCGGTGATTGGTTTTACGGTGCTTTTATCTTTTATAATTCCGGCCTGGGGAATGAACGCCTGATCATATAAAGCATACACCGATGTATTTTCTGTTATCGAATAACTTAATCCTGCACGTGGAGTAAAATGTGTTTTTTGATACGGCGCTTCACCCCACTCATATTGCTTCAGATAGCCATATCTGCCTGCTACGGTCAAGCGCAACGCGTTATTAAAAAATCCCAGCTCATCCTGTATATAGCCGCTAATATATTCCTGCCCCATCAGACCGCCTGCGTCTTTTGCTCTTTCAGTAAGACTGGTTGTTCTGTCAAAATCCGGGTAGCCATTGGGGGGTGGCCCATAATCAGGATGATGTACATCAAACGGATCGTCTTCTGTATCTAAGTTATGCGATTGTCCCCAATCTGCCTTATAGTCTTTTTTGCCGGCATCAATCCCCGCTAAAATCCGGTGCCGGACAGGACCTGTGGTTACTGTGCCATTTACAAATACCTGGCCTAATTTCATTTCACTTGCAGCGTCCCAAATATCTATTTTCCGTATTACAGTACCATCCGGGTTTACCTGGGCAGGCCATGCACTTGTACCTATTTGTTTGTAATTAAAATAAGCCACCTGTGCGGTCAATTTCCAGTCGTCATTAAAGTTATGCTCAAAATTCAGATACCCGCTATGGTCATTAATATTTGTTTTGGGAACGCCCGGTTGAGCCAGTGTAAAATTACGTGGCAGGGTAGCATACCCATCTGCAGCAAAAATGTAATAAGATCCAAGATCTGTCATTTTTGCATTTTGAAAATCATATTCAAGTGTAAGTTTTGACTGGTCATTAAACAGGTAAGTAACTACCGGGGCTACAGCAATCCGGTCATTCGATTCAAAAGGCCTGAAAGAACCTTTCTTTTGATATGCCCCGTTCAACCGGAACAGTAATTTTCCATCACTGGTAAGCTTTCTGTCTATATCCACCGCTCCCCTGTAAAAATCATAACTGCCTGCCGTAAAAGAAACTTCACCTTTATTTTCTCCTGTGGGTTTTTTGGTTACTACATTGTAAAGCCCGCTGGGGTCTCCGGTTCCCAGCATAAAACCGGCCGGCCCTTTTACAAATTCAACCCTGTCTACAAAGCTCATGTCCTCTGTAAGTGGTCCCCAATAGGAAGCTACCACATTAAAACCATTTCTGAATGCCTGTATCTGGGAGCCGCGCATCTGAATGTTAGTATATAAATCGCCCCAGTGCTCCAGCCGTACAGCGCCGCTTACATTTTTTATAAGCCCGTCGCTCATGCTGGTTATTTGCTGATCAGTCAGCGCCTTCCCCGTTACCACCTGTACATTTTGTGGCAATTCCAGCAACGGGGTTTGTGTGCGCAAACTGGCCGATGCTTTTTGAGTATTCCATCCGTTTTTATGACCGGTAATGATCACTTCGCTAAGGCTTGTAGCACTTATCGGCAACTGGATAATTAACTGGGCAGTTTTGCCTTGTATAATAGAAACCGGTTTATCAACATCCTGCTGGCCAACCAAAGAAATGCGCACCATATAATTCCCCGGATTGAGCTTGTTAAAGCTGAATTTACCCAGTTCATTTGTAAGGGTATGCTGATCTGTACCTATAACATGTATGGTTACCCCTTCAGCAGCTTTTTCATCCTCCGTAATTACTGTTCCTGAGATCTTTCCAAAACCTGTCTGAGCCTTTACGCCCAGTGTTAATAACAGCGCCACCACTATGCCCGCTAAATAAAACGCGTTCTTTTGCATTTTTATGATCATTTTTTACGGGCGCAAAATTACCTCCGGGTCCCGCTAATCCATTTACGAAACCCGGAATATTATCAGCAATGATCCCATATGACAGTACAATGACGATCCAGCTCCTCCCTGGTAACAGAAATACTTATTGTGAGAGAAGAACGACTTAGAGACAGGAACAGGCATTCAGGAAGGACGCTGTTGATTTCCAAATGAGCTTTGTTCTAAAACTCAATATCGTCTGCCACGTTCCCTCCTTGTTCTGCTGCAAACTTTTCTTCGTATACTTTTTGCTTTTGCTGCTGGTATTCCATGTAATGCTGAAGCTGCAGATGATCCGGATTGCGGTTTTGCTCCGTCATCCAATCCATTGCCACCGATTGAAAATCGGCCAGGTTGATCCCGAAATTTTCAAGGATCCATTGTGCCCCGTCCAGACCATAGGTATAGGCTGCCGTTCTTGCCCCGCATAATTCTTCATAAAAATAACGGTCGGTCTTCAGCTTCTGCAGGTTATCGTTGGGCGCTTCTGCTGAAGCCGCCACCGGTTTGAGATTGGCGAGCTTAGGATGCTGGCCGGCAGTTGCAAAATATTCGCCGTATTTAGTAACTACTCCAAATGTAGCGTCTTCTTTCATGCGCTCCGGCCAAAGGATATTTACCTCTTCCCAAACCGCTTTTTCAATGCCCCAGGTTTTTAAAATATCCGCTTCTGCAATGCCCTGCGTCAGGGCATGCGCTATGGCTGCATAGTCGTAAAGAGATATGCCATGAATGGGCGCATATAAAGGATTGTCCTGTTCCTGAACCTGATGACCGTACCCTTGTGTCGCAAAGCCAAAAAGATCCAGGGAATTTGCGCTTTGGAACTTACTTAACTGGTCAAGATCATTGCCATTCCATTGTAGATACAGGGATTTTATTACTTCTCCACGCAGGTTCTGCTGCTCTTGTTCACTTAGCGGATGGTCCTGATTTGAAAGCACCTGCTGATATTTTTTTTCAGCCGCAGCATCAAAATCCGTTTTGCTGTAATGCGCCCCGTGCTGGGTTACCGGGTCATATTTCGCTACCGGATCTGTTTTCTTTGTTTCACCGGCAGAACCCGTTTTCAGCTCTTCTGTAACTTTGTTTTGCGCATCATCCGTATTCAAGAGATTATTCAGTAATTTTTTAAACATAGGTATTCCGTTTTTGTGTTTATAAATTTTATATAACCGTTTTATTAAACTCCTTTAATCTTGCCTGGAAAAATTTTTCATTGGATTCCGCCAGGTCGGGAACCAGTTTATTCCACTCATCAAACAGCGCCCGCAGGTATTTGCGATATTGGTCAGGGTCGGGGTTTGCGGCTTCATTATATTCCGCTAATAAATGGGCGGTCCGTTCCTCCGCCAGTTCCCGGGCAATATGGTTAAGGCTGCGCGCCAGTGTGCTGGGCTCATAGGTATTTTGCGTGCTGCACGCGGGGCATTTTAAATAAGAGGTGGTAAAATAGATTTTATCCAGAGCAATGGGTGCGCCGCATTGCCGGCACCTGAATTGGTCCTTTATCTGTTCATGCTCTTCCAGGATTTTTTGATACAGGGCTTCATTATCATTCTTCATTGCCCGGGCCAGTTGTTGCCGGTACTCATCCAACAAGGCATCAAACTGGTTACTGCGCTGCTGGCAGGCTTCCCGGAAATCAAAGGCAAACCCGGAATAATTCCCGGCGCTGTTCAATTGCTGCTCTAACTGGTAATAGAAGGACATTATTTTTTCTTCGTAGGTATCCCGCGCTTTTTGCTGCATTTGCATTAACTGGCCTGCAATACCGCTGTGCACCTGGTAAATATTCCCGTCAAAAAGATGGACTGCGTTCTGCCGCATGGCCTTTAATTCCGGAATCGCATCGGCACAAAGCGCTTTCATCCGTTCTTCCAGTTTATCCAAAAAAACGAACCACCGTTCTTTTGTTGCATTGGCTTGCCGGATCCAATCCGGCGGAACAGGTTGTTCTTCCCGGGTTTTAAACAGGTTCAGCATCGATATTATTTGTTTGAGTTATCTTCTTTTTTTATATGCAGCCCGTCAGTAAGCGTTACCTGCAAAAATTCAAAGCCACAGTAAGCGCAATGGGTTAGTCCGTCTGCTTTTCCTCTCCCCGCTCCGCAGCCCGGACAGGTCCTCACTTCCAGGCCGGCTTCTTTCTTTTCAAAAGTGCCGCCGTATTTTTCCTGTGCCTGTGCTTTGGCCTTTAGTTTTTCTAAAAAAGACCGATTTTTTTTCTCTTCCATTATAACCGGGTTAATAGTTCTGCTTTTTTTGCTTTGTATTCTTCTTCATCAATAAGGCCGCTTTCAAAAAGCGTTTTTAGTTTTTGCAGTTTTGAAGCAATATCATCCGCCGGAGCAGTGGGTGATTGACCGGCCTGTTGCATCTGGTTCATTATTACACCCATCGCCATTGCCGTATGTGTTGCATCGTTTAATGCGGATCCCTGCTGACCTATTGCATTGGCGGTATTAAACTGTGTGAACTTATCCATATCTGTGACCATATTCATATTCGTGATCTTATCATAAAAAGCGGTCACCTCATCCGGCAGCGTAACAGAAGTGATCACAAACTGTGTAAGCTCCAGGCCAAATTGTTCAAAATAGGGTCTTAAACAGGGTTCTATTTTTTTGCTTAGTACTGATATATTGCCCGCCACATCCGTAACGGTAAGCTGTTCATTGGCCAGCACCTCACCAAATTTAGGCGCAATATAGTCCCTCAGCTCCTGCTGTAATTCAAAAATGGTGAACCGCTGAAAGGTGCCGGCATATTTGCGGAAAAAAGTGGCAACATCCTTGATCTGAATATCGAAGCTGCCAAAAGCCCGCACCCGCACCTGGCCAAACTTAGGATCACTCATTAAAATTGGCGCCGGTGTACCCCATTTATTATTTACAAAATGCCGGGTATTAAAAAAATAGACATCTGCTTTAAAAGGACTTTCAAATCCATATTTCCAGCCTTTTATCCTTGACAATACCGGAATATTTTCGGTGCTTAATTTATGCTTCCCAGGGGTAAAGACATCAGCCAACTGTCCTTCATTCAACAGCATGGCGGCCTGGCTTTCGCGTACGGTAAGCTGTGCGCCGTTCTTAATTTCTTTATCCGTATCGGCAAACTTCCACATCAATAAATTAGGATCGGGTGTAATTGCTTCGATGATCTCAATAAAAGGTACACTCATTGCATTTTTTTTAGGGGCAAACCCGGTTAACAACGAAAACAAATGTAATAAACACAAAGGGATTTTTATCAGGATCTGTGTTTTATTTTTGTAATCACTTCAAAAGAGTGCATTGCTGTAAATTGTTTTTAACAGCGTTTTATATATCTTTAAAGCATTCGTTTTTAAAACCTGTTTGCCATGTATTCCAGAAGAAAGTTTATTGCCCATACTTCCTTAGCTGCCTTTGGAGGGCTGGCGTTGCAATCATTCAATACCAGGAACTTTTCAAAGATCAGAAAGAGTGCCGCAGACCAGATCAGTATCGGCGCTATAGGTATTAACGGAATGGGCTGGAGCGATACCGTTTCCATGCTAAAAAACCCCGGTGTGAACCTGGCAGCACTCTGCGATATAGATAA
This sequence comes from Niabella sp., assembly GCA_036384555.1. Classification (GTDB taxonomy): domain Bacteria; phylum Bacteroidota; class Bacteroidia; order Chitinophagales; family Chitinophagaceae; genus Niabella. The sequence goes on from DASVMC010000067.1 coordinate 10,166, forward strand.
GAATGTATTGGACAAGCGGATGGCCGAACTTTCAAAAATGAATATTGATACGGCCAAGATAAAGACCTATAGTGATTACCGTGCCTTGCTGGACAGGAAGGATATTGACGCAGTGATCATTGGCACCCCCGATCACTGGCATGCATTGATTATGATCCACGCGGTGCAGGCCGGCAAAGATGTATACGTTGAAAAACCTGTAGGCAATTCCATTGCTGAGTGCCGGGCAATGGTGGCAGCACAGGAAAAATACAACAAGGTGGTACAGGCAGGGCAGTGGCAGCGCAGTCAGCAGCATTTCCGGGATGCGATTGATTTTGTGCATTCCGGACAGCTGGGCAATATCAGAACAGTGAAAGTGTGCTGCTACCAGGGCTGGATGAAACCCGGTCCTAAAGTGGCAGACAGCGCACCGCCCGCAGGGGTGGATTATAAGCAATGGCTGGGCCCGGCAAAAACACGGCCTTTTAACAGCAGCCGTTTTCATTTTAATTTCCGGTGGTTCTGGGACTATGCCGGCGGCTTAATGACCGATTGGGGTGTGCACCTGATCGATTATGCCATTTTTGGCATGAACGCACCCGTTCCCAAAACCGTTTCTGCTTTAGGAGGCGATTTTGCTTATCCTGATCTTTACCAGGAAACGCCGGATACGCTTACCGCACTTTATGAATTTGACAATTTCAACCTGGTCTGGGATCATGCCATGGGTATTGATAACGGCAATTTTGGAAGAGATCATAGCATTGCTTTCATCGGCAATAACGGAACGCTGGAATTAGACCGTGGCGGATGGGAAGTGATCGAAGAAAAGAAAAGTGACAAAAAGGTAACTGTAGCACGCAAAAGCCCCACCGATAACGGCCTGGATAAACATACAGCAAATTTTATCCAGGCAATGCGCTCCCGGAAACCAGGCGATCTGAATTGCCCGATACAAACAGGTGCACACATTGCAACGGTTTGCCAGATGGGCAATATCGCCTTCCGTAGCGGACAAAAAGTAGTATGGGACAAAACCGGTAACCGATTTACAGATAGCAGCCTGAATGCAAAATATATGATGGCTTCCTATAATAACGGATACCAGCTGCCAAAGATTTGATGTTGTTTAAAATCTTTATAGATACTGCAATTTTTAAGTTCTTTAAACCAACAGCGTATTGTCCGGGCCCGACGTAGCGGGAATCACACCCTTCGTCAGGCTCAGGATGACATTGGGTTTCAACAGGAAAATCTCTGACCATTGAAGCAATTCCTCCGCGCTCCCGCTTGCAGCAGGAATGGCCGGGATAACGAGTAGGGAGTATTTCTTTTCCCCGTCCTTCCGGGCCATAAATAAAACAGATGTTACGCTCTTTAAAATAACAGAGCGTTATCAGGGCCCGACGTAGCGGGAATCACATCCTTCGTCAGGTTCAGGATGACATTGAATATTCAACACCTTAGAACCATGTCTTCATTAATTACCTTTTGTCAAAGCGATCGTTACTTGTGACTGGACAACAATACTGAGGTTTTTATGCTCCTGTATGACCACTGCACCGGGCGCACACTATTTTATTTTCATTTTTTTCATTCCTTCTCTTCCGTAAAACACAGGAAAATACATCATTTCCGCCTTAGCCGGATTCAGCACATATTTTCCGGTGTACCGGGGCATTAAGTCGATGTTAAAGGTATAAGTACCCTGCTTCAGCCTGGAACAAAAGATCACGGTTTTGTTTTTAAAATATTCCCGGTGCACTTCCACGCCCCAATAGTTTTGTATCTTATTTTCATAGCTGCACCCGGCAGGAATGGGAATCTCCACCATTACATACTCCGCATCTGCGCGTGCAGTTATTACTACCTGTAACGTAACTTTTTTACCTGCTTTTAGTTCTTTTACCTCGTACCCTTCCTGCAGGAACCTACTATCCACTGTAAAATCTTTGGATATCTTTTGCGGCTGATGGTTCTGATATTGCTGATAGGCTGTGAAATACAATGGCATGGACCCTTCTTTTTTAAGAGTTACGATTTCTCCGGCATTCAATTGCTTCTCAAAAGGGAATTGTGAAATAACAGCTCCGTCTATTGTAACCGAAGCAGGTTTTGATTTAACGCCGGCCACCAACAAATCGGGCAGGATCGTTTCCAGTATCAGGGATGATTCATAGGTATTCCGCCACTGACCGCCCCGTCTTTGTTCCAGGAAGTATTGGCGAATGCGCTCCAGCATAGCTTCCTGTCCGCCTTTTGCTTTCAGTATTTTATAGGCCAGCAGGGTTGTCTGAATGCTGTTATCCCAGAAGCGGTAGCTTTCATCGCCCCAGTAAATACCGCCAAACAGGGTTTGCTTTTTTTGTAACAACAAGGTATCTGTATTTACCGGTATACATGCCAACTGCTTTAATTGCATCAGCTCCAGTATCTCATACAGCGACTTCTTTTGTTTGCGGTAAACGGAGTCGGCTTCTTTTAATTGTAACCAATCTTTAATATATGTTTTTCCATCCAGCTCAGCAATAAGGCGGATGTCCTTTAAGCTGGCCTGTGCACCTGCATCGGTAATTTTACCGACCAG
>DASVMC010000068.1:0-2953 GCA_036384555.1 Niabella sp.
GTGCCTGCACGATCTGGTACTATGACCTTGCAACAGGAAAATCGCAACAGGCACAGGTGGAAGGGAGTCCTGTTCAGCATTATATTCCAAGAATGGAATGGACACCCTCCGGCAAGGCAATTGTGCTGCAACAGCTAAACCGTGCACAGAATGAGAGCCGTCTGTTCCTGGTAGATATTGCCACCGCAAAAGGAAAGGTCTTTTATACAGAGACGGACCCTGCCTGGATCGATATTAAAAGTCGCTGGAATGATAATGATCCCACCGGCTGGGATTGGTTAAACGACAAAGGAGATTTTCTGTGGATCTCTGAAAAAGGAGGCTGGCGCCAGATCTACAAATTAAACCTGAATGGAAAAGAATCCCTGATCACCAAGGGGAACTATGATGTGATCCAGTTCAACTTTTATGATGCCGCCACACAAACCATTTACTATACGGCATCCCCTGACAATGCCACACAAACCTATTTGTACAAAATAAGCAGTAGCGGAGGACAGGGAACGCGTGTTACACCGGCTGCTCTTTCCGGAACCAATGAATATACCATTTCTCCTAACGGTAAGCTGGCATTATTCAACCACAGCAGCGCTAACGAAATCGCTTATGGAGCCGTGGTAAGCCTTCCGGAACACCAGGAGCTGGTAAAAGCACCCAGAACAAGAACTGCAGGTCCTGATGATCCTAAAACGGAATTCTTTAAAGTAAAAACAACCGACGGTATAGAACTGGACGGCTGGATGGTAAAGCCTGCTCATTTTGATTCCACTAAAAGATATCCGGTTGTATTCTATGTATACGGAGAACCCGGGGCTCAAACCGTTCTGGACAATTACGGGGCCGGCAAAAACTTCCTGTATAATGGCAGTATGGCAGCAGATGGCTATATCTATATTTCCCTTGAAAACAGGGGCACCCCGGCACCAAAAGGACGCGAGTGGCGCAGGTCCATTTACAAAAAAATAGGCCGGCTGAACATCCGTGACCAGGCAATGGGTGCCCGGGAAATCTTAAAATGGAATTTTGTTGACACCAGCCGGGTTGCTGTCTGGGGCTGGAGCGGCGGCGGATCATCCACATTAAACCTGCTCTTCCAATATCCTGATATTTATAAAACCGGTATTGCCATAGCAGCGGTTACCAACCAACTACTCTATGACAATATTTACCAGGAACGTTATATGGGCGTACCGCTTGCTTCTAATGAGGATTTTGTAAAGGGCTCCCCTATTACCTACGCAAAAAATTTAAAAGGCAACCTGCTCTATGTTCATGGAACCGGCGACGATAATGTTCACTATCAGAATGCGGAAATGCTGATCAATGAATTGATCAAAGACGGTAAACAATTTCAGCTGATGTCTTACCCCAACCGTACGCATGGTATTTCAGAAGGGGAAGGTACCAGAGAACATCTTTCCACTTTATATACTAATTATTTGAAAACATATTGCCCGCCGGGCGGCAGGTAAGCGGAAATACAATACCAATTGCGCATTTGCAGGAGATACCCAAAGCCCTATCAGCCGAGAAGTCAAGTGCATTGAAATGGCAGGATTCTTCCAATTATGATCCCGATCGCATTCTGCGATATCGGAAGAAGCAGAGAGATTCCTGCATTATCAGAGATCATCTCTCTTCCAGTTGGAATGCTGCGCCTTTTTCCGTTTAGCAATGCAGCTCAATTTGTTAAAATGGTTAAAAACATAATCGGGAGACTTTTTGTGCTGTATCTTACCTGAATATCCATTTTTACTATTTCAGTTGCTTTTATGATAAAATGATATTCTATACCCGCTAAAACATTGTTTAACTATGAAATGTATTTTACTGTCTTGCCTCATCCTGCTGGTTACAGCCTGTGGCTCACCCGGCACAATGCCCAAACAACAAACAGGAAATCTTACAGAAAATAAAATACAACTCTATTCAAAGCATGTAAGGGATTCTTTTACCATTAATGTAAATCTTCCACCTGATTATAAATTGGATAGCAGCAAACGTTTTCCGGTTGTATACCTTTTGGATGCAAATCTCTATTTCGATATTATGGCAACCGTGCTCAACAAATACGTTACTGTAGGCCTTGTTCCTCCTGTAATACTGGTAGGCATTGGCTATAAAGACTTTTCAACAATGGACTCACTCAGGAACAGGGATGATACTTATCCTGTAGCAATCCCTGATTATGAAATGCCGGTCAGCGGCGGGGCTGATTAATTCTTATCTTTTATCAACGAAGAACTTGCTCCCGTTCTGGACCGGAAATTCAGAACAGATACCTTACAGCAAACACTGATGGGGCATTCGCTGGGAGGCTATTTTACCTGTTATGCACTATTACAAAGATTGTCTGGTAAAACTACCCGGTTCAGAAATTATATTGCGGCAAGCCCCTCTCTTCATTACAACAATTATTTTTTGCTGAATGAACTGAAAAAAAAATCATCTTTAAGTAAAGACAGTCTTAAGATTTACATTACCTATGGCGGATTAGAGCAACAGGACAGCCTTTATCAGCAACTCTCATCCCTGTTCTCATCAGGCAGCATCAAGAAAAAACAGACATCTATTCTGCCTTAGATCATATGGACACACAACTACCTACTTTTATCAAAGGCCTTCAATGGCAGGCAGCAGCGGCTCCTGAACCATGATCCAGGCCATAAAAAAATGTCTGCACATTAAATTGCAGACATTTTTAAAATAGCTACCAAATTGTTTAATAATCGTCATTCAATGCAAAGGCCGGTTTCCGGTACATCCAGTCTCCACCGGTGAAGTCCGGGAATTCAACGGTCTGATGTCCCAGGGCAATAGATTGTTCGCTTAACGGAGTAATCACACTCCATGCCGCAGAATCATATACATCTATCGGGGTAGGCAATTTTCTTTTTGCCGACTCAATAAATGCGTGAATTACAAAAAAGTCCATCCCTCCATGACCTGCACC
>DASVMC010000069.1:0-5773 GCA_036384555.1 Niabella sp.
CTTTATTGCCCAGGTATTCTGGGCAAATACACCCACGGTATTATTACTCAAAGAGGAAACAGGAATTACTAAATTCTGGTGTGTCATCATAAAACGGTCACCTGTGATGTTCACTCCCCCGACAAAACTGTTTTTGCTGCCATAAGGGATCAGGGTTGACAATTCGCTGTAATAACTCAGTTGATCCCCCCTATAAACCAGCTGTGCATCCGTATAATTATTGACGAAATTGCTTACCGTATTTTTAAAATACAGGTTTTTGCCATTGCTCAAATGATGTTCAATGACCAGTTCGCCTGTATGGCGTAGAGAGTTATTCTCTTCAAAATACGGGTGTGTTGTATCCGGATGTTTTTCCAGCACCTCCATATCACCACCTTTCGAATCATTAAAACTTCCGCTATACCCTAAAATGATCGTTGTGTTTTTAGGATAGAAAAACAGCCGGGGATGTACTGTATAGCTGTTTAACCGGGGCACATCAGAAAAACCATCTTTGTTTACGTCCACCGGCTTCTGATGAATGTAGCCGCCAAAGAAAGTATACCCCATGTTTGCATATCGTTTTGAAAAAAATGTATTCACATCACTTTCCTGCAATGAGGTCTGGTTGAATGTTACCACGCCCTCCTGTGCAGCCGTTGGTCTTCTTGAAATGATATTCACCAATCCACCGATTGCGCCGCCGCCATATAGTGTAGATGCCGATCCTTTTACCAACTCAATCTGCTTCAAATCCAAGGGAGGAATGGTCAATATCCCGAAACTACCGCTAAAACCATCATACAAGGGCATGCCGTCACGCAATAGCTGAGTATACCTGCCATCAAGCCCCTGAATACGGACATTTGAATTACCCGAAACTGCACTGGTTTGCTGTATCTGTACCCCACTAACATCGCCCAGGATACTGGCGATATTTGCCGGCCGGATGGTATTTTCTTCATCCATTTCCTCTTTACCCAATACTTCCACTTTTATAGGCGCATTTTCAACCGGCTGATTATTCCTTGTTGTAGCAACCACTACCACTTCATCCATTTCCTTGTTCCAGCTCTTTAACCCAACAGAGAAAGCTGTATCGCTCTTAAGCATTGCTGACAATACAGCATTTTCATATCCAACAGCAGAGAAAGAGAAGGTATAGTGCCCCGCAGGTAATAAAAGAGCAACTTGTCCCATACTGTCCGCAGCGGCAGCCGGGGCTTCATTCACAGATACGGTAACATTTTTAACAGGTTCCTGTGTTACTGCATTTCTAAACCGGAAATCAACTTTTAACTGGGCATGTAACACTGATATAACCAAACAGGCAATTACCAGAAAAAAGCACCTTACAATACTTTTGTTTCTTATGCTTCGCTGCATGTTAAACAAGATTAATCCTTCTCTATGCCCAGAAAGGCGCCTTTCCGGTCAAACAAATAATCCTGCCCTTTTATTACTGCCTCATAGCAAATGCCGCCATCTGCCTTTGTAATTTTATTGGCCTCCTGAATCCTTCCCAGCCTTTTAGCAGTAATGTATTGGATTACAGGTTTCGGTAATCCGGTAACCGGGATGTGCACTTCTGTTGCTTCCGGGCGGCCATCTTTGTTATACACCACGCTTGTTTTTTTCCCGTCCGCAATAAACGATGCTTCATACCCGGCTCCTTCCCGCTCCCATCCTGCCTTTACTCCGGGATAATTTTGCTGAAAGCTCCTTTTTACATTTCGGGGTACCTGAACGGAAGTTTTCTGTAGTTGCGCTATGGCCGCAACAGGGATGCCTGTAAAAAAGATAACGGCCCAAATAATTGTTCGCATTTAAAAAGTTTAGGATTAAATAAAACCGGGACGCTGTAAAGTTGTTATCCAATTTTGTAGAAAAATGGAATTTCACAAGACAGGTGTTGTTCTTAACAAAAAATAAATAAAGTCAGTTCAGGAAAATAACACAATAAAATAATGCGTGCCTTCTTTAAATATATAGTTTAGCTGGTAGCCGTAGAGCTCTGCAATTTTTTTACAGATCTGTAATCCCAGTCCTGTACTTGCCGCATCTGTTGACCGTTTATTAAAACGGTGAAAAATATAGTCAGGGTTCAAAGGCCCGTCCGCTGCAGTGTTGCTGATTGAAAACGTTTTATTCAAAAGTGATACCGTTATGGTGCCCTGTGGAGGAGTATGTCTCAAAGCGTTCGAGAACAGGTTTCCGATAAGGACTTCTATCAGAGAACCGTTTGCCTGTATGCTCAATTCACTACACTCCTCAATAAGAAGGTGCAGCTGCTTCTCTTGCATTCTGCCGGAGAACTGTGCCACATTGTTCTCTATAATTTTAACAGGCAGCACTTCTTCGGTTTCAGGAAATTGGTTATTCTCAATTTTAGCAAGCAGCAATAATGTCCGGTTAAGTTTTTGCAGTCGTCTGATCCCGCCGGTCAGTTCTTCTACTAACCCTGCCTGTTCTTCATTAACAGGTGTTTGCAACAGCAGATCCAGTTTGCTTTGGATAACAGCGAGCGGTGTCTGCATTTCATGCGATGCATTTTCCGTAAACTCTTTCTGCGCTTTATACAAGCTTGCATTCCGGTGCAACAGCAGGTTCAGCGACTGGTTCAATTGCTGGAACTCGGCTATATACGTATCACTAAATACCGGGGGATCGTGTTTATCTACACGGTAACGCGTTAATTTATTCAGGGTGTCCTTAAAAGGATAAAAAATATTTCTTGACAATTTCCGGTTAATAATAAATACCCCGATCAACAGGAAAAGGATGAACCCTAATTGCAAAAACAGTATGCTTTTTACAAGATCTTCTCCTTCCAGCATCGATTTCTCTATCTGAATAAAATAGGATTGCCCGTTCAGACTTATTACCGATTCAAGTACCCGGTGTTTTACCCATTCATGGTCATCCGGAATAAAAATATCTTTACTATAGAAGGAATCCTTCGCCGGCTGCGCAATAACCGATGTAATTGTAACACTGTTATTATAAGAAGCTACATCTTCAAGCGGGCCTGTCTGCAATTTTTTAAAGATCCAGTTTTTTTCGAAAAGCAGCGCTTCATCCAGGTTGTCGATCATTATATACTGCACCAAAAAGTAAAACAGCGGTACTAAAAGTAAGGCCAGCAGTATGGTATAAAGACTGTACCGGGTTGCTATGTAGCGGATCAGCTTCAAGTTACTTCAAATTTATAGCCCATACCATATACTGATTTCAGATAATCAGGCGCCCCGGCCATCGTCATTTTCTTTTTCAGGTTTTTAATATGCGCATAAATAAAATCAAAATTATCGTAGAGATCCGCTTCTGCTCCTGATAAATGTTCCGCAATGGCCGTTTTGGAAAGCACCCGGTTTTTATTCACCATAAAATACACCAGCAGATCAAATTCTTTTTTTGTAAGGTCTACCGGCTGCTCATTTACCATTACCGCCCGGGAGGCCGTGTCTACTTTTATTTCATTCAGTACCAGTTCACTGCTGCCTTCAAATCGCCTTCTCCGGATCACAGCGGCAACACGGGCACTTAATTCCGGCAGATAGAAAGGCTTTGCCAGGTAATCGTCTGCTCCTAAATGTAAGCCGGAAATTTTATCATCGATCGAATCTTTTGCTGAAATAACGATTATGCCCTCTGTACGTTTATCCTGCTTCAATATTTTCAAAACATTCAGGCCGTTTCCATCCGGCAGCATAATATCCAGCAATATACAGTCATAATCAAACTGGTCTACCTTTTGAAGTGCTTCCGCATAGGTAGGTACGGCTTCCACAGCATAATTCTCCTGCCTCAGGTAGGTGGCAATACTTTTACTTAAGGAGGGTTCATCCTCAATAATCAACACTTTCATGCCCTGTAAAATTGGGTCTTAAAACTGAATGAAAGCTGAATTTTACCGCTGCCCTGTCATAACTGCATTAAAAATGTACATTCAGAATGCTGTTAAGCGGCAGCAGTATTCCGCCCTTTAATGAAATATAATTTTCTGTGAGTGACCACACTGTAGTTTCTACCGACCTGGGGCCTTCCGTCGTATTGAATGTAATTGTGGTCTTACTCTTGAATTCATTCCCGAGCCGCACTGCATAATTCAGGTGCTCTTTCCAATAATCACTTTTATCATCATGGGCAGGTACAATATGGTATGTTTCAACCTCTTCCTTTGGTATCAGATTCTCAAACATAATCACTGTATTCAATAACATCAAATTTACTGGTATTTGTCCTTTCCTGCATCAAATTCATGTGATAAATCCATAACCGGACTGAAACCGGTATCAGCGCAAGACTGCCCGTACAAAGCACGATCCGTCATCTCCCGGGTCCGGCAACCATCTGTGGCTATCCGCAGATCTCCTGATTTTAATAGCGTTCCCTGTTTACCTGGTATTTTCTCAGCCTGTTAGCAGCCCGCTCCTGTTTGGCAGCGATCTTATTTTTTTCATCATAAGACAGGTACCTGTCCAGGTTGTATTTTTCAATAGTATACCGGATCGTCTCCTGCTCCTCCATTAGTTTGTAGTATTCCTTTTCGGTTAAACGTCCTTTCCTGTAGGCAGCCTGTATGTTTGCCTTTTGCTGACGCTGCACCTTATAAAAGTTCTGAGCATGCCCCGGAGCAGCCAATCCTATGCAGAATGCTGCCATAAAAAACACTTTATATACCATAACCAGTAATTTTATGCATAAAAAATAAAGACCCCCATAAAACTACGCTTCAGTTTTCAGGTGGTCAATCGTTTAAAACCCTGATTTTTTTCTACCGGTTTTCCCTGAGTGCGCCGCTGGCTGTTAGAAAACTTTCCGGTTGCGGCCCTAAATAAACCGGATTGTATTAATTTGTTGCATAAAATTTTCTGTTCACCAGCCAACATCAATATGAAAAAAAGCACATTCCTCTGTTGTCTCTTCTTTGTGGCCCTGTTTTCAAGGGCGCAGCAAAAACCCGTTCTTTATACAGTTACAAAGGAAATGATTCCTATGCGGGACGGCGTACGGCTGTATACGGTGATCTGCAAACCCGTTGGCAATGATGAGCCGATGCCGATACTGATGACACGGACTCCCTATGGGGCAGGCAGGTCCTTTCCAAAGGAAGGATCCATTGATTTAAGTGATTACCGCTATGGCCGGGAAAAGTACATCTTGGTGTACCAGGACATCCGCGGCAAAAATAACAGCGAAGGGCAGTTCCGCATGCATCGTCCGGTGAATGTCCCCGTCCGGGACGGAGCGGTTGATGAAAGCACCGATACTTACGACACGATTGACTGGCTCATAAAAAATGTAAAAGACAATAACGGCAAAGTAGGTATCCACGGCATTTCCTACCCGGGGTTTCTTACCTTAACAGGTAGTGTGCATGCGCACCCTGCCCTTAAAGCCATCTCGCCCCAGGCTGCTATGGGTGACCTTTTCCTGGGAGACGATTTTCATCATAACGGCGCTTTCCGGTTAAGTTATGGTTTTGAATATTCTTACAGGATGGAAACAGAAAAGGATAACAGTCAATATTTCCCTTTCAAACAATTTGATCTTTATGACTGGTACCTGCGCCTTGGCTCTTTAAAAAATGTAAACGAAAAATATTTTAAAGGCAAAGTACCTACCTGGAACAATTTTATAAAGCATCCCAGCTACGATACCTTCTGGCAATATGATTCTCCCCTGCGGTATCTGAAAACTGCGGAAGTGCCCACCCTGCATATTGGCGGATACTATGACCAGGAAGATATTACAGGGCCGCAACTGATCTATGAACAAATGGAAAAGT
>DASVMC010000070.1:0-5505 GCA_036384555.1 Niabella sp.
GAAGAGGTAGCCGCGGCATAATAGGTATTTCCCACACGGATAACAGAAGGATCGGCAAAATCACCGGGGATCACCGGTTGGATGTGTATGGTATCTTCCTGGCCGGCACCGGCATTGTCAAAAGTGTTTAGGGGAGTTGCGGAAGCAGGCAGCAACAAACCGGCAAGCGCCTGGCCAACCAGGCTGATAAGCAATAACATTCTATTCATATGCTGATTCTTTGGAAATTTTTTCGTTTTCTGAATAGTTATCAGGCAAACAAATATCGTATAAAACCCAATAAATACGCGTCTTACTTCGCTGGTATTACCCTTTATAAGAAGATAAATCAAATTTTCAGCGGTTTATATGCCGGAAATCTTTCATCAGTTTAATATATTATAAATACAGAGACCGTTGTGCCTGGTTAATGATTTTTTTATACGATCTACACAGGACCCAGTTCAGAGAGCCCGCCTGGCAGGCGGTTCCATTTATTGCAATATTGTTTATTCATTTTAATTGATATTTTTACCACTTAATTCTTACTGATGAAGAACAAGTGTTATTTGGGAATATATTTACTGTTATTGGGTAGCATAGCACGGGCGCAGGACACCATCTATTTTGATAAAAACTGGAACAAAATCCCCAAAGGAGAACATGTATTTTACAGGCCGATGCCTTTGCAGCAAGTTGGAATGCTGCTTTTGCTGAAAGATTATTACCGAAACGGGAACCTGCAGTTTCAGGGTTATGTGAAGCCTGGTAACGAGGACGCATATACGGGAGATGCTTACTGGTATAATGAGAATGGGACCGACCACAACTCCAGCCAATACGATAATCGTAGTACTGTTAAGGAACTTACCTATTTCAATGCTGACGGAACGGTTTGGCAAAAGATCCGCTATGACAGTACCGGCCACAAAAGCAGGATCACCACTTATTTTAATGGCAAAGAATTGTTTTCCGGCAGCATTATAAAGAAAAATACGTACACAGGATCCTTCAGCCCTTCCATTCCTGAATGGAATTACGATCATTCTGAACGGGAAAAATTTGACACAACCAGAACAGAACCGGTACCTGTAGAAACAACAGCAGCACCAGCTCCGGCAGAAACAGCAGGTGCGGGAAAACCGAAAACCTATTACCGGGAAGTAATTTATTGGAAAAACGGAAAAATAGCCAGTGAAAAGAAATTTGAAAATACCCTGTACGGTACAAGCACACCTCTTGAAGAAAAATGCTGGGATGAAAAAGGAAAACTGATCAGTGAAATAAATTTTGAATATTTTGATCCGGGCAAAAAATATATTGAAACGGAATATTATACCCGGAATAATTTTGCAACACGGGTAAAGGTAGTCAGGGCGCTGATGAATAAAATACCAGAAGGTATTTCCACTTATTTTACGGAGGAGGGGCAGGTAGTAAAGACCGAAAAGTATCATAAAGGCCTGTTATCAGAAGTAGTTACTTTCCGGAACGGGACCTCCAAAATTTCCTCTTACAGGGATGGCCGGCCTTATGAAGGTGAATTTTCAGAACCCCTGTATGATAAAACAACCTTTTATACAATGCTAAAAGGGAGAAAAGAAGGAACTGTAGTTACAAAGGACCCTGAAACAAGTGCAGTTTTGGCAGAAGGCACCTATCGTAACGGCAAGCCTATTGACGGAACTTTTTATTTTGATGGTGATCATATCCGGCTGCTCCAATACAAAAACGGTAAACAGGAAGGCGTTCAGCAAATTTTTGCAAATGAATCCGGAAAGGTATTAAGTGAGGCCTATGAAATGAAAGATAGCCTGATGAACGGTTTCCGCAGGATATATAAAGAGGGGAAGCTGAAATATGAAAGCCTTTATAGCAAAGGAAAGATCGTTTCTGGTGTCATAACTAAAGACGATGAGGTACTGACGTATTCCGATGGCCGGCTGACAGAACGCAATGTACTGACCGACCGGTACAATGAAGCGTTGAAACTGACCGAAAAATACCAGGACGGCAAGATCAGCTCCGTGGAATATTTTCATTTTACGTTACAGGAAAAGCCGCAGCAAAGCTATAAAGGCGTTTACAGGAACGGAGCGCCTTACCAGGGGTATTTTATGAACCAGAACCTGATAGATAATATTTACCTGGTTGACTATTACGAAAACGGCATCATTAAATATCAGTATTCATTTGACCTGATCCGTCAATTGGATAATTATAAACATTACGTTTATACTACGAAAGCCGAATTTGAAAACGGGAAAATTTTCAACGGACCGGAATACCTTCTGCCGGCGAAATATACTTTATTGAAAATTGATCATGAACAGGGAGCGATCAAATCACTGGAAGTAAACCTGTTTGCTATGAACTATTTCAATCGCATCAACTTTATTCATACAAAAGATAGTATCCTTGTTAATGAACTGGAATCGCCCTATACATTGAAAATTTTTTCCGAAGATAGCCTTACTACTGCCGGTTTATATAAAGAAGGCGAATTGATAAGAACACAGAAACCTTTATCCGTAGTAAAAGAGGGCACCGCCCGGTCTTTAACTGCGTACTACCTGGAGGGCAACCAGATCAAAACCCTTTCATTTTTACGGAAACAATATGATACAAAAGAGGAAGAAGACCCAAACAAGCTAACCATAAAGATCTTTTCCCTGTTCCCACTTAAAACAGTTTCTTTAGACAGTGTAATGAACCACTTTATAGCAGATTTTAAGACTGACGACATTCAACACTTTGAGCAAGTGGCTGACAAAACATTCCTCCCTTTTACGGAAGATGATTTTCTAAGCCTGGTGGAATATGACGATAACAGCAAGATCAGTTTCGGCATCAAGATCAGGCAGGAATCAACCGATGTCCTTTTACTGGAAGGATTTAAGGATGATCAACTCAAAAAATCTATGAAAGTAGGTTCTCTTTCCGCATTAATAGCAGACAACAAAAAGATTTTAAAGGATTTTATGAACAAGTTGCTGAATGAATAATGCCGGAGTTTCAAAGGGCCCTGCAAGGCTGTTCTTCTCCGATCATTTCATGTTGTCTCATCACCGGATTGCTTAAAGCCGATCTTATTCCTGGGTACAGATGTACGCTGTTTTTCTATAAGCTCTTTCAGCACTGCGAAAATAGCTTCAATATCCCGCGTATTGCCCTTCACTTCTTTCTCCGGCTTTGCAAGTTGCACCAATATTTCTTTATGAGTAAGCGCATATTCTCTAAGCCTGGTAAATACCCTGATAATGCGGATATTGACTTCAATAGCTGTTTTGCTGTTGAGGATACTGGATAGCATGGCTACACCCTGTTCCGTAAATGTCATTGGCATATATCTGGTACCGCCCCAACCTGCCTTGTCAAACGGAAAACTTGAGGTATCAATTTGGCACCTCAAGTTTTCAAACTCTTTCTTTGTAAGCTCAAACATAAAATCTTTTGGAAAGCGCTCTATATTTCGTTTCACCTGTCTTTTTAATTGCTTCGTTTCCACCCCATACATTGCTGCCAGATCTCTATCCAGCATAATTTTCTGATCACGAATAACGTAAATACGGTTGAGTATTTTTTGCTCTGCTACCAGCAGCTGCAGTTCTGTTTTTGCCATAAAGCGGTGTTTATCGGTTGACTAAATAATGATTATCCGGTGCTTTTATTCGCTTCTTCTATTGTGTTATTCTTTTATCTTTTACCCGTATTGCTTAAAGCCGATCTTATTCCTGGACGTTGGTGCACTTTGTTTTTCTATAAGCTCTTTCAGCACCACAAAAATAGCTTCAATATCCCGTGTGTTGCCTTTTACTTCTTTTTCTAATTGGGCAAGTTGCCGCAAGATGTCTTTATGGGTAAGTGCATAATCCCTTAGTCTGGTAAAAACACGAATGATCCGGATATTCACTTCTATGGCTATTTCACTATTCAATACGCTGGATAACATGGCTACTCCCTGTTCGGTGAAAGCGACGGGTAATTTTCGGCTTCCACCCCAGCCCATTGGTAAACTTGAAGTCGCAAATTGCGACTTCAAGTTGTCAAACTCTTTCTGAGTAAGCGTAAACATAAAGTCTTTGGGAAAGCGTTTGCTATTACGTTTTACCTGTTCATTCAGGCGCCTGGTCTCTACGCTGTACATAGCTGCCAGATCTTTGTCCAGCATTATTTTCTGCCCACGAATAACGTAAATGCGATTGAGAATCTTTTGTTCTGCTACCAGTATTTGCAGTTCCTTCTTTGCCATAAAGCGGTGTTTAGAAGTTAGCGGATAGGTGATCACAGGCACCTTTCGTCAGCGCTCTGCCTTAACCATCCTTTCTATAAAGATAATCAAAATAGCTGCTTATAGACCAGCAATCCGGCACTTCCTGTTCCGGAAGTACTACAAAACACGGGGTCCGATAATCGCTTAATGATGTAATGAAACAGAAAAAGGAACCGCATCCGACTTAGTGCCTCTTTCTTTATTGGGCACAGCGCTCATTTCCAGTTCCAGCACACCGCCATTCGTAATGTCTGTATAGGTGATCCAGTTACGGTCATGTATTTTGCCATTGAGTTTGGCTGATTGTATATATACATTTTTTTCGCTGTTGTTTTTTGCCAGCACCGTAAACTGTTTACCGTTTTCAAGCGTGACGGTTATCTTATTAAACATTGGGCTGCCGATCACATACTGATCCGTACCCGGGCAAACGGCATATAAGCCAAGCGCGCTTAGCACATACCACGACGAGGTTTCTCCCTGGTCTTCATCGCCGGGGAAGCCGTCAGGCGTGGCGTTATAGATCTTCCGCATAATTTCGCGCAATTGCCTTTGTGCCTTCCAGGGCTGGCCGGAATAATTATATAAATAAGCCGCATGCTGTACCGGCTCGTTACCATGTGCGTATTGGCCGATATCCTGTAAAACCATTTCCTTCATTTCGTGGATCTCATGGCCATAGGAACCATATTTCACCGTATTAGGCGCGGTAAATAAGCTATCCAGCTTTGCGTTGAAGCGCTCGGTGCCTCCCATTAATTGCATCAACCCGTTAATATCATGAAAAACCGACCAGCTCCATTGCCAGGGGTTCCCTTCCGTAAACGGATCGCCCCATTCCACGGGGTCAAAATCTTTAGGTACCCATGCACCATTCTTGTCGCGGCCCCGCACAAATCCAACAGTCGTATCAAACACATTTTTATAATTAAATAGTTGGCGCGCAAATATATTTTCATAAAATTTATTCCCTATCGCTTTGGCAAGCTGGTACGCGCAAAAATCATCATACGCATATTCCAAAGATTTTGCACCGCTTTCCGACACTTCTTTATAGGGAATGTATCCCAGGCTAAACCAGTATTCATGTCCTTCCCTTCCGCTGGAACCGCCCCAAGGGCCTTTATTGGTGGCTTCATGAAAATAGGCCTGAAGTACTTTTTCCGGATCAAAGGTACGGATGCCCTTCATCCAGGCATCTGCTAACAAGGATATGGCATGATTACCGATCATTACCCCGGACATGCCCGGGT